>NZ_WQPW01000006.1:0-11200 GCF_018785465.1 Clostridium sp. MCC328 | reverse complement strand
TTAGCTTGGCTAATTTTTAAACCGTTCTACTGTTTTGTTAGGTTTTGTTCTGAATGTTCTCATTCATGGTCTAAACCAAAAGACCATTTTTATAAGAATTTTCAGGGTTTTACATACTGTTCAGTTTTCAAGGAACTTTGTTTTTGTTGCTCTCTGTTCTTCAGCAGCAACTCGTTCATTCTATCATACCGTTTCCGGTTTGTCAAGAACTTTTTAAAACTTTTTTCGAGCGATTAAGAAGTTTTCTTAATGACTCTTAATAAGTTTTGCCCTGTCGCTCAAGGCGAGTATTATAATAACAAATCCCCACGAAAAAGTCAACACTTTTTTCCAGTTTTTTTAAAGTTTTTTCTTTTGTTTGTGCAATTACAACATATTGCGGTTCATAATTGTTTTGCATACAATATATGCAATTCGGTATTCAAGCCATCATTTGAGCAATTTCAAATTGCTCTTTTACACTATAAAAACAGGGATTGCAGCTTAACGTTTTCTCCTGCTGCAATCCCTATTATCAAACTAACTTGTCCTTTTTAAATATGAATACCATATAAGTCCGCATACTTCTCTTTCATGTAGTCAAGAAATGGCACAACGTCCAATGTTTTTCCTGTCAATCGCTTCAACATTTCTCCCGATGTATAACAGCACCCATACTGCCAGATATGTTCCTTCATCCACTTGTTCAGTCTGTCAAACTCTCCGTGGCGTATCTGCTCATACAAATCCGGAATCTCTGATAACAATGCCTTTCGAATCTGTCCATCATAAATATTTCCCAAAGCATAACTTTGGAAATATCCAATATAGTCTCCAGCCCAATGCATTCCTCCGTTTAATCTACTCCCGTTACAGGACAGACTTTACCAGACCGACTACAAGGTAGGAAAGCATATTGTGGTCATACAGCCACGTCAGCCAGATACTTCCATTGATCTGTTCAATCATGCTCTTTCCGATCTCACTGCCCGAAAACAGGGTAAGGACCAGGGCGCCCACCCATATAAAGATCAATGCTTCCGCGAGTCCCAGAACCGCACCGGCGATCTTGTTAAGCCCATACAGGATCGGCAGCCTGGAGATCAGGTTCAGCCAGACTATGATGATATGAAGGAACGCATAGAATACTATAAACAGCACCGTAAATATGATCACGCGGATCACACGATCTGCAAGGTATTTCCCAACATAGTCCTCAAAGATCTGGACGCCCATTTCCTGATATATTTCTCCGTTGTTATTCTCGATCAGAAGCTTTTTGATCTGGTCCGGGATCTCCAGGCTCTCTATGACCGCGCGTTCCCCGGCTCTTCCCGCGAGACCGGCTGTCTGAGCCATCTCTTCCATCTTCTCATCAAGGCCGCTGGCCTTCAAAGCACTCTCCTTCATCGTTTCGTATACAGCCGTATTATGTTCCAGCCAGGCTGCCGCCTGTGGAATCGCTACACGCGCTGCAAATAGCGTGATGAAAAGGGACATTGCGGAAACTGCTATTTTTATAAAACCTCTGTAATGACCGTAAAGCATCATCCCGATGAGATATACCGCTACAGCCACTTCCAGCCAGCGGCTGGATAGAATCTCCATTATTTCCATTATTACTCCTGTCACATATGTGCATAGTTCTTCCGTAAAACAGACAAAGCCTGGATGATCCAGATACCCCGCCGCGTCTATTACCTGAAAGTCCTCATATGCCCATCATTCCTGTTATATCTGAATTCCTGTAAAATGGCAGATCGCCTTCGCGACACCTGCCTCATTGTTGGTCTTCGTGATATAATCTGCTGCCTCCTTTACGGATTCATGGCCATTTTCCATGGCAACGCCAATTCCAGCCATGCGGATCATGCTGAGGTCATTCTCCCCGTCTCCAAAGCCCATGGTGGACTCTCTGGCGATTCCCAGACGTGCGGCAAGACGGAGCAGCGCTCCGCCCTTATCAGCTCCCTCCGCGTTGATCTCGAGGTTATTCGGGATCGATGAGGACACAAGGATCCCCGGGAGCTTCGAGAGTTCCTCTCTCATCCGCTTTCTGGCATCCATGTCACGGAAGAACATGTTGATCTTCTCCGCGTCCTGTCCCCGCTCTTTTAAGTAAGCGATATTATCGGAAACCGTGTCCCTGGTTCTGCGCACCAGCTCCGCCAGTCCCTCCGATGAGACATATTTATATACATCATTGTAGAACTCCGGCATGGTGTAGCCGATTCCGCCCACATATACATCATACATGATCTCATCCGAACTTGTCCGGGCCATCATCATGATCTTTTCTGCCAGAGCCACCGGGATCCGGCAGGAGTCGATGATCTCGTTTTTCGCAAGGTCTACCACCTGTGCCCCGTTCGTGAGGATCGCATAGTGTACGCCCGGCAGATTCCGAAGCTCATCCGGCAGTCCGCGCATCGTGCGGCCTGTCGCCGGGACGATCTCGATCCCCTGTGCCGCGCATGCGCGGAAAGCGCGCAGGTTCTCCTCCGGGATCCTTTTTTCGTCATCAAGCAGCGTTCCATCCATGTCCGCCGCGATCAGCCTGATCTCCATATCTTTTCTCCTATAAGAAATCTAGCGCACATGCAAAACATTGTTTACAGCGATACTCCGGAATTGAAAATATCTGTTGCAAAAGGGCCGCATGCGCATTCGTCTTGTCTGTGTTCAGCAAACATTAGTTCGTGTATATTGGTGAAAAATTTGCGCACCCACTCATCGCAAAAACAATGAGCTTATGGTGCGCATATATTCAGTTCCTATAAGCATGTCACGGAATTCCTGTGTGCCGTCTGGGCTTGCCCAGAACAGTGCGCAGGGATCCCATCACACTCTTTATCAGTCAAAGAAATCCTTTTCATGAAGGATCAGAAGACCTTCTTTTGTATAAGTCGGAGAGAAAAGTCCCGCGATCTTCTTTCCAAGAGACTTTTTCTCTGCCTTGTCAGCAGCTTCCTCGATCAGATCTACGGCTGCTGCCTTTGTCAGGTGGACTTCATCCTCCTCCATCATCTCGATGCGCTCATAGAGGGCGAGAAGGCTCTTTCCGGTGATGCTGCAATCGATCTCCGTCGCATACTTGCACGCGTACTGGGCGAACTCATCCGGATCCATCTCTTCTTTGTCATCGTAGTCTTCCGGAACAACTTCCTCTTCCGCTGCGGACGCAGTCTCCTCCGGGAGTTCCGGCTCTTCTTCAGTCACTGGCGCCTTTTTCTGAGGTTTCTCCTGCTTTGCGAAGAGTTTTGCCTTCTTCGGCGGTACGTATTCCTCTGGCTCCGGTTCTTCCTCGTCCTCTTCATCTGTTTCCGGCTCGGATGATTCTTCCAGGATGTCCGTTTCCTCTTTCTCGTACTCCGGTTCTTCCTGCAGTGCTTCAGCGTCTTCCTGTTCCGGCTCCTCTTCTGTCTCCTGCTCCGCGTTTACCACATCACGGGCGATCTGTTCCTGCTTTTCTGTGGAGCGCTTCAGCGCAGCTTCCATCTCGGTATCTGCCTCTTTCTGCGCAGACGCGTTCTCATCGCTTCCGATATACTGGAACTTGCTTGCAAGGGATGTATTGTGGGCATGGAGTGCCTCAAGGTTCTCCGGTGTATCGATCAGGACAACGATCATTCCGGAGCGGTCTTTCTCCATCAGATCATCCAGTTCGTTCTGGACAGCATCAGTGAGTCCTGCCGCATGCTGGATGATCAGGTCTTTTCCTGCCAGCATATCGGCTACTGCGCTGATTCCGCGTTTATTTAACTTTTCACTGCTGATCTTTGCAACCGGATTCTTGATGCCGAGCTCACGGTGGATCTCCTTTAAGGAGCTGACAGCCATGGAAAGCCCTTCCTCGTCCGTCTCCGCCTCGATCATCAGGTTGTTGGTATCCAGCATGTCATCCAGGGATTCCAGCTCCAGCTCTCCATCGTCGTCCTCCTCTTCCGGAGCCGGGATGTTGCGGACCTGGTTTCGGCGGGCACGTTCGCGGTCGATCTCCGCCTGCTTCTTCGCACGGCGTTCCTCTTCCTCGCGTCTGGCGGCTTCCCGCTCTTCCTCAGCACGGCGGAGAGCTTCCTCTTCCATCTCTTCCCGCTCTTTTGCGGCGCGGATCGCCAGCTTCTGGCGCTCGATCTCACGCTCTTCCCCGGTCGGGATCGTGTTTTCTTCCTCCTGTACTTCCGGTGCAGCCGCCTGTCCGCCTCTGCGGACCTGGCTTAAGTCAGCGATGGTTCTTGTGGCACCCATGTCATCGTCTTCCTCGACAACAGCAGTCCGTCCCTCTTCCTCAGAGAGTCTGGACATCTCGTCTGCCAGCTTTTTCGCCTGGGCATCCTCATGAATCTGCATGGCAACCTGCTTGGAAGCTTCGGAATCCGGGGTTCCCTCATCATAATCATCCAGCTCTGGGGCATTTCCGCTGTACTCTTCCTCAACAGCGCGCAGCTTTGCCTCGTATTTGTCCCTGTTTTCCACAAGGTCCATCTGGTATTTGTTCAGCGGCGCGTACTGGAGCTTCAGATCCATTGCCTTATCCACATATTTGCCGAGACCAAATAAGAGCATGATGCGGTCACATGTGGCTACACACTTGTCCTCGATCCCGGCTTTGTGGTAGAGGTCAGCCAGTTCGTAGAGCCATTTTTCATCCACCTCGGATGCTGTATACACTTCCAACGCGCGGATCAGCTGATCCACCGGCGCTTTCTTCGCTTTTAAGATCTTGTAGCGGAGCAGATACTGGCGCGGATCATCCTGCGCGAGATCACAAAATTCTCTGTAGTATGCCTCCGCTTCGGCGGTACTTCCGTCCTTTAAGGCGAGATCCGCCAACTTATAGAGCAGGCGCTTTCCTACCGGCGCGCGCTCGAATGCCAGGAGCAGAATATCCTTCGCCTCCTGGTACTCTTCATTTTTCTCATAGATCTGAGCGATCATGGACAGCAGGCTTGCGTTGCGGACACGGTGCCAGTCAATGGTATCTGCGATCTTCATCGCAGTTCCGTAGTCTCCGCGGCTGACCATCTTTTTGATCTGCTCAACTTTAATATTAAACTCGTATTTATCCATTTCTTTCGCATCTCCTGAAACCGCCCAGCTGTCCAGCTGCCGGTTTTATAACTCCACCCGGCCTTCTAACGCCCGAAGAAGTGTGACTTCGTCAATATATTCCAGATCGCCGCCGACCGGAACGCCGCTGGCGATCCTCGTCACTTTGATCCCTGTCGGTTTGATCAGTTTACTTATGTACATTGCGGTCGTCTCACCCTCAAGGCTTGAGTTTGTGGCGATAATGACTTCCTTTACTTCCTCTGTCTGAAGACGCATCATCAACTCTTTTAATTTGATATCTCCCGGGCCGATTCCAAGCATCGGGGAGATCGCGCCGTGAAGCACATGGTACACCCCGTCGAATTTGCCCGTTTTCTCGTACGCCGCCAGATCGCGCGGGTTCTCCACGACCATGATCACGCTGTGGTCCCTCGTCTGACTCCGGCAGATCGGGCAGAGTTCCTGATCCGTCAAGGTAAAGCACTCCTTACAGTAATGAACATTGTGCTTCGCGTCGCGGATCGAGCTGGAGAGACGTTCTACCTGTTCCTCCGGCATGTTGATGATATGGAATGCCAGACGCTGGGCTGTCTTGTTCCCGATTCCCGGAAGTTTCGACAGCTCCTCGATCAATTTTGATATCTGACTGCTGTAGTAATCCATAATTAGAAGGAAAGTCCTCCCAGGTTTCCGAGGCCGCCTGTAAGCTCGGACATCACTGCGCTGGACTCAGCTTCCATCTGGTGGAATGCCTCGTTTGTAGCGGCAACGATAAGGTCCTCAAGCATCTCAACATCATCCGGATCTACTGCCTCCGGGGAGATCTTTACAGCGACAACTTCCTTTTTACCGGATACGGTAACGGATACAGCTCCACCGCCAGCTGTTGCTGTGTACTGCTTCTCCTCAAGCTCTTTTGTCTTCTCTTCCATCTGGCGCTGCATTCTCTGCGCCTGTTTCATAAGATTTGTCATATTGCCCGGCATACCGCCCGGGAAACCGCCACGTCTTGCCATGGTGTAATTCCTCCTGAATATTCATTATTTTCTATGTGGCTGCCTTACAGCCAGTTTTCGCTCCCGTTGGCCGGGAGTAACGGGTCCCTGTTTTCAGCTTTCGACCCGGATATTTTATTATTAATCGCAGCATTCTGCTGCGGCTAATCTTCGATCGTGATATCCATATGGATATTTTCCCTCAGCTCATCATCGCTGATGTAGCGTGTATCCATCCGTTCCCCGCTCTCCCGGACACGGGATTTAAAGTACAGGGATTTTCCGTATTTCTGTTCCACATACCGTTCCAGGTCACCGAGGATGCTCGGACGGCTTCCGATAGCAAAGTTCATCGGATCATTGAATACGATGCAGAGACAGCTGTCTCCCGCCGGTTCCACGACCGTCTCCCGGAAACTGGGGCGGATGGACATGCCCATGTCGCGGACGATCTTACCCCACTCGTTGCGGATCATGTTGAGGTCTTCCAGCTGGGCTTTCGGCAGGGATACGGTTCTCGGCTCATAATTCTTGCCGGAACCTTGCGGGTTCTGCATATTTGCCGGATTCTGTGCGGGCTGCCCTGAGGAGGCTATGTCGTTTCCCGGCGCGCCCGCGCCGTTGTAGACCGGCTGCACGTATGTCTGCGACGGAATCTGCTGCCCGGCATTTATCATGGGATCGCCGCCCATTTCGGCAGTCTGTGCCGGAACATAGCCGCCCTCAGACATTTCCTCCACCATGCGCTCCAGCTTTTCCAGCCGTTCCAGAACAGAATCCATGCTCTGTTCCATCTCCGGCTTTGTGAGCTTTATGAAAGTAAGCTCAATGAGCACACGTTTCTGGTTCGCGAAGCGGATCTGGTTGGACAGTTCCGAGAACACACGGATATACCGCATCAATGTATTCTCGTCTACAAGCGCTGCATCCTCCCGCAGCTGTGTCAGATTATCCTCTGACATATCTAAAAGGTCTTCCGCATCATCCGCTGTCTTTAATAACAGCAGGTTGCGGAGAAACCAGATAAAATCTATTACAAACTGGGACAGTTCCCGGCCCTGGACTACCATCTCCTCAAGTTTCAGGATGCAGTCCTTTGTCCGGTTCTCCCGGATCGCGTGGAACAGATCCCGGAATACGCTGTTGTCCACAGCGCCGAGAACGTCCAGCACATGTTCATAAGTCAATGTCTCACCGAAGTGGAACGCTGCACACTGATCCAGGAGACTCAATGCGTCTCGCATGGAGCCGTCTCCGGCTTTTGCCACATAGCGGAGCGCTTTATCCTCCACCGGCATGTTTTCCGCTTCCGTAAGTTCTTTTAACCGGGCCGTGATCGTGTCCAGCGTGATGCGTCGGAAATCATATCTCTGGCATCTGGAAAGCACCGTGATCGGGATCTTATGAACCTCCGTGGTCGCAAGGATAAAGATCACATAGGACGGCGGTTCCTCAAGAGTCTTTAACAGGGCGTTGAACGCGCCTGTGGACAGCATGTGGACCTCGTCGATGATGTATACACGATATTTTCCTTCCGTCGGCGGGTACTGGACCTGTTCCCGGATCTCACGGATATTCTCAACGCCGTTGTTGGACGCAGCATCGATCTCTACCACATTTAAAGATGTTCCAGCTAAGATCTGCTTACAGCTTGGACATTCCCCACAGGGGCTTCCGTCCACCGGGTGTTCACAGTTTACCGCCCGGGCCAGGATCTTTGCCACCGTCGTTTTACCTGTTCCGCGGGTTCCGCAGAAGAGATAGGCGTGACCGATCCTGCCGGAACCGATCTGATTCTGTAAGGTTTTAACGATATGGTCCTGGCCTTTTACATCCGCGAATACCTGCGGGCGCCATTTCCTGTATAACGCTTGATATGACATTCTCTATCAGTCTCCGAAACTGATTCCGATAAGCTTCGCCTCTTTTACAATATCAGACTGCGGATCCACATATTTCAGTTTTCCGGCAGATTCTGCCAGCGGGATATCCGTGATCACATTGTTTTTTACAACGACCAGCTTGCCGAATTCATTATTTTTGATCATGTCGGCCGCATGTGCGCCGATTCTTGTGGAGAGCACACGGTCATACGGAACCGGAGTGCCACCGCGCTGCATATGGCCCGGAACCGTCACTCGGATCTCCTGGCCTGTCATCTCCTGGATCTTCGCGCCGATCTCATACGCAACGGATTGGTATTTTGTGGCGCGTTCTTCCAGATATTTCTTATATTCTTTCTTTGAAAGGGCTGCCTGCTCTTTTGAGATTGCGCCCTCTGCCACCGCGAGGATCGAGAAGCGGCTTCCATTCTTTGTGCGCTCTTTGATTTTCTTTACGACCTTGTTTAAGTCATACGGGATCTCCGGGATCAGGATGATATCCGCGCCGCCGGCAATTCCCGCATGAAGGGTGAGCCAGCCGACCTTATGTCCCATGACTTCCACGATGAAAACACGTCCATGGGAGGACGCGGTGGTGTGAATGCAGTCGATGGCGTTTGTGGCGATATCCACAGCGCTCTGGAATCCGAAAGTCATGTCCGTTCCCCAGAGGTCGTTATCGATGGTCTTCGGGAGACCGATCACATTGAGTCCTTCCTGACTTAAGAGGTTCGCCGTTTTCTGGCTTCCATTTCCGCCGAGGACCACAAGCGCATCCAGTTTCAATTTATAGTAGGTGTGCTTCATAAGCTCCACCTTGTCGAGTCCGTTCTCGTCCGGCACACGCATCAGCTTGAACGGCTGTCTGGAGGTACCGAGCATCGTTCCGCCTTTTGTGAGGACGCCTGAAAAATCTGACTGTTTCATCATCAGGTAGTTTGCGTACATCAGACCTTTATAGCCGTCTTCAAATCCGATAATTTCCACTTCATCTTTGTAGATCTGGTACAGACCTTTCGCGACTCCGCGCATCGTTGCGTTTAACGCCTGGCAGTCGCCGCCGCTCGTAAGGAATCCAACTCTCTTCATCGTCTTGTCCTTTCTCCGATTTCTTTCAGTCGAAATATGAATGCATGTATCCAAGATAAGATTATAATACAAAGAAAAGAGAGGGGCAAGGAAAAAATCTTTGTACGGAATTTTCAGTTCAGAAAATGTTACTGTACACGGGTAGGAATAACTTGCTGCATCTCTCTTTTCTTACGGTAATATTATGGCCGCTTCAAGTGGATCGGATTCGGGATCTCCGCGTGATTGTTCGCCGAGATCGAATCTCGCATCATTCCGTCGAGCTGGCGGAACTCAGTGCTGGGATCCATATAGCGGACCCAGAGTCCGTAGCCGAACTCATTTTTCTTCTCCGAGTAGCTGATCGGCACACCGGCATAGTAGTCTTTATACAGATCCGTATAAAAATCGACCATGACTTCCCTTAATTCTTTCGGAACATCTTCCAGCTTCCGGGCTATCTGGTTTTTGAGGACCGTCTGCAGATAATTTTCTGTGTAGGACGAGAAGTCGAGAAGATTCTCATCGGTCTCCCCATTCGCAGCTGCCCAGCTGGAAACATTCACAATCTTCGCCAGATAGTCGATGCTGCCGTCCGTATTTAATGTCACTGTTCCGTACTGGCACGGCGGCAGGATCAGGGAATTGCTGACGATCTCCCAGATTCCGTATGTATCTGAATCCATTCCCGGCTCCGTCAAGTGTTTCATGACCTTCTGTGTATGAAGATGGCCGCTGAAGTACACCGGTGTCAGATAACGCTCAAAGAGTTCCAGAACCTCGTCACAGTTTTCGATCACGCATTCTTCCACATAGACACGGCTAAGGCGCTGGAGGTTGTGATGTCCTACAGGGATCACCGTGATTCCCTCGGCGTACGCCTCCTTCAGGCATTCCTCCATCCACTCAAGTGTTTCCTCTTTGATCTCGCCGTAGACTTCGTTTTCCGGCTCGCAAACTGTCGTGTCCAGCATCATGAGCCATGTGGTGTCGTTTAACTCCACCAGGTAACTCAAGGAATCCGGCGCCTCGCTCTTCGCCTCGTTATAGCCGAAGTCCGCATAGATCTCCCAGAATTCTTCCGATGTTACACTCTCCACATCGGTTCTCTGATCCCCGAAGTATTCTCCGGCGTCCGGCTTATTGATATCGTGGTTTCCGGGGATCACATAGACCGGAACTCCCGCTTCTTCGATCTCACGGAGCCTTTCGGCAAATTCCAGGTGGTTTGCCTTTTCACCGTTTAAGCTCAGATCTCCGCTTAAGATCAGGGCGTCAGGGTTGGCTGCGAGGACTTCCGATTTAAACGCCTGCCATAACTGTGGCTGATAGCGGATCACTTTTCCATCATTGCTATTTACGAGACTGTCAAACGCCGCGCCGTAATCCGTCATGGATGGTGACATATAGTGCGTGTCAGAGGCAATAATCAGATGAGTCTCCACCTTTTCACGGTCCACCGGGTCTCCGGGACCTTCCGTCTCCTCCTCAGTCGTTTCTTCTGTCTCGGTCTCAGATTCTGTTTCCGTCTCTGTGGGCGTTTCTGATTCTGTCTCTTCTGTGGCACTCTCTTTCGTCTGATCCGGGGCATGATCCCGCACCGCGGGCAGGACAAAGATCACTCCGGCCAATAAAAAAAGAAGCGCCAGCAATAACAGAAATTTCTTTCTCATTAGCTGTCACCTCTTAAACTTTCCTTTTTTGTCCGCACGTTCTGCTTTGAATACGTCTCATGAACGTTACCCTGGCAGCCAGCTCGGTCCCGGCTCCCTCGCGGCACATGGAAGGTTCTCCTTAATGCTGCTGCATTCCTGCCCTGACATGGTTCAGAGAGTCCCATTGCGCGAGACCAAAACGTCAGCGCCGCTTACCCGGGGCAGCTTCACAAGGAAGTACCCGAGGCAGAACAACACCCCTGCTGTAGCGGATTGCAGGTACAGGGCACCGCTATCTCCCCGGCTGTGCGGACCAGTTAAGTATACATGGATGACAACAATTTGTCAAGTTAGTAAAACTTGTCAACACCATGTTATAAGCATGATACCAACAAGTTTTTATCAAGTCTGAGCATTAAAAAATCCTCTCGTTAAAGCTCTCATTTTTACAAAATCCCCTGATCTATTCCTGACTTTAAATTGTATGTAGTGACATACTCCCACCACTTAGCTCACGCTTGAAGTGGGGGCTTCTCGTTCGATTGCCCCGTTGGGCAAAGCATTCACG
>NZ_WQPW01000081.1:0-241 GCF_018785465.1 Clostridium sp. MCC328 | reverse complement strand
AAAGACCCCATGGAGCTTTACTCCAGCTTGATACTGGGATTCGGTAATGCATGCACAGGATAGGTGGGAGGCTACGAGTATGGAACTCCGGTTTCATATGAGCCGCTGTTGGGATACCACCCTTGCGTTACTGGGTTTCTAACCATGGCCCGTGATCCGGGTCGGGGACAATGTCAGGTGGGGAGTTTGACTGGGGCGGTCGCCTCCGAAAGGGTATCGGAGGCGCTCAAAGGTTCCCTCA
>NZ_WQPW01000080.1:712-1304 GCF_018785465.1 Clostridium sp. MCC328 | reverse complement strand
CAGGCGGTGGAAATGGGGAGCCTGAATGCGGTGTGCTGCTTGGGCGTGTGCTATCAATACGGCATTGGCACGGCTCCGGACGCGAAACAGGCTGCCGAGTTATACTGCAAGGCGGCGGAATACGGTTCGCCCCGCGGGCAGATGCTGCTCGCCCGCGCCTTCCACGACGGGATCGGCGTGGAAGCCGACGCTGCCGAGGCCGTGCACTGGGTGCGCGCGGCGGCGTATCAGCGTTACGGTGAAGGTATGCACCGGCTGGGCGTATGCTATGCATACGGCGACGGCGTGGAGCAAAACTGGGAGCATGCTGTGCATTGGTTCCGCGAGGCGGCAGAGAGTGGCGTGAGCGTGGCAATGACGGATCTGGGATACTGCTATGAAAAGGGCCGCGGCGTGGAGCAGAGTTGGGAGCAGGCCTTTTCCTGGTATCGCAGAGGTGCGGAGTGCGGCTATCCGGTTAGCATGAGCAATCTGGGCTTGTGCTATAAAAGGGGATATGGCGTGGATCAGAATTGGCAGGAAGCCATAAAATGGTATGAGCAGGGCGCACAGTGTGGCGATTTGCAATGCATGCATAATCTGGCATGCTGCT
>NZ_WQPW01000080.1:0-702 GCF_018785465.1 Clostridium sp. MCC328 | reverse complement strand
CTGCTATGAAAAGGGCCGCGGCGTGGAGCAGAGTTGGGAGCAGGCCTTTTCCTGGTATCGCAGAAGTGCGGAGTGCGGCAATCCGGTTAGCATGAGCAATCTGGGCTTGTGCTATCAAATGGGATATGGCGTGGAGCAGAATTGGCAGGAAGCCATAAAATGGTATGAGCAGGGCGCACAGTGTGGCGATTTGCAATCCATGCATAATCTGGCATGCTGCTACGAGGGCGGCGAAGGCGTGGAACAGAACGAAGACAGGGCGTTTTACTGGTATCGCCGCAGTGCCGAAGGCGGCAACGGCAGTGCCATGTGCAATCTTGGCCGGTGCTATAAAAGGGGATATGGCGTGGAGCAGAATTGGCAGGAAGCCGTAAAATGGTATGAGCAGGGCGCACAGTGTGGCAATTTGCAATCCATGCATAATCTGGCATGCTGCTACGAGCACGGCGAAGGCGTGGAACAAAATATGACGGAAGCGATCCGTTGGTATACTGCTGCCGCCGAGGGCGGAAATGCTGATGACATGTATGAGCTCGGCTGGCAGTACGACCACGGCGAAGGCGTGGAACAGGATATGAAAAAGGCAATTTGCTGGTAC
Source organism: Clostridium sp. MCC328 (assembly GCF_018785465.1). Taxonomy (NCBI): domain Bacteria; kingdom Bacillati; phylum Bacillota; class Clostridia; order Eubacteriales; family Clostridiaceae; genus Clostridium; species Clostridium sp. MCC328. The sequence goes on along the minus strand of NZ_WQPW01000080.1, from coordinate 104 downwards.
GAACGAGCAGCAGAGCAGAACCATCCGGCTGCCATGAATAGCCTGGGCGAATGTTATGCGATGGGACGGGGCGTGCCGCGGGATTTGGAAACGGCCATGGAATG
>NZ_WQPW01000079.1:0-367 GCF_018785465.1 Clostridium sp. MCC328 | reverse complement strand
TAACCGGCTGAGCTATAAGCCCATTGAATCTGGCATCCACCTGCTCTCCCATGCCGTCTCCAGCATAGTACCATCGGCCGATCAGGTCTTAACCGTCGTGTTCGGGATGGGAACGGGTGTGTCCCCTGACCGCATCGACACCAGAATTCTTGTACTTTCAGTTCCGCCTGCCGTCCTGTCCGAATCATCTTACGGAGCTTCGCTCCCTAAGCCGTTTCGCACAGTCCGCCAATACGATCTGTCAGTTACTCAAATCTGAAAAAGTAAACTTTTTCATCTTTTCGTCACTGCCATCTCGTGCAGGCTCACTTAAAAGCTCAACAGTATATAAAACCCTTACTTCTTCTTCCTTAGAAAGGAGGTGATC
>NZ_WQPW01000078.1:0-52064 GCF_018785465.1 Clostridium sp. MCC328 | reverse complement strand
CCGGAAGAGCGGTTTCCATCAATCCGGAACAATGGTTTCCTCAATCCGGACAAGTGGTGTAAAAGTACCCGTAATATTCATTTTCCGTCATATACTTAACAATCACCATAATACTAACTGTCAATACTTGTCATATTTTGAATCGTGGAATCATACGGATTTATAACTAAAACATTTTCAATAACATTATTATCCTCATCTCTTATATGTACAAATCGTTTTACCATCAATAAACTATTCAACTTATGATGAAAGCCAACAAGATCATCATATTCAATGTCTATACACATTTTAAAAGGTTCTTCTAGCATTTTATTACTGTATTCCTTCCATTCACGCTCTGATAGTTCCTTGTAAAACATTAAACATATTCCACTAGAAGTAGCAATTTCCTTATATGTCCTTAATTCAGTATCCCATGTACTTCCTTTGGAATCCAAAATCAAAGAACTAATTTTTATATTATTAGCTTCTCCTCTCCCTATATTCAAGACATACAAACTAATACTAATTCTTTTTTTATTAAATTGAATTTCCATCTTACCATTCAACGATAATGTATTTTCTATATAAAACTTTGGACGTTTTGACATCCCAAATTTAATATCATCTATATAATTCGAATCAAATGTAACTGTCAAAATAGGCTTATACTGTGCAGAGAGATTAATTTTCGTATCGTTATTTCTTTTTTCATATTCCTCTTTTAATTCCTGTTCATGCTTTCTAAAATCTTCTTTCCTAGTAAAATCGGTATAACAAATAGTCAAAGCAACTCCTAGCAATGTTATTCCACTACCTATTAATGAGGCATAGAAACTAATCCAAACTTCCTGCTTTTCTATTGGTATAAATCCTATAGGTGAAGGCGTCGACACCCAATAATTTACAAATGGAGGTATAGCTAGAAACACCACTAATATGCTTACAAGTATTAAGATTTTCTTTTTCACTTTTTATTCCTCCCATAAATTTTATTGCACTTTTCCGATGATACTATCTATAAGAATATGTATTAACCTAACCACATTGGTTAAGATGTGGTTAGCTTATTTTCTTACGAAAAGTATTTCTGATTTTTACTTGATGGCTTTTCCGGTATAGTCATCTTTAACACACTATTTTTCAGCATAGGAGTTAAATACTTTCTTCTAAAGCTTGTCCTGCTATCAAAATCAAATTCATCCATTATTTCTTGGACCGACTTCGGGTCTTTACAAAAATCGATAATCAGCTTATTCACATCCTGACCATTTTGGTTAGGATGATGGTCAGGATGCTGACCATCATCTCTCAATAACCTCAAATACCTATCACAAGCCTTGCAAAGAACCATAATTCCAGCCTCATTAATCTCGTATTCCGGCAATGGTCCATCATACAACGCACAGGCTTCCCTAATCTTCTCAAATCCTCTTCCCCAAGCTTCAATCATACCGCTTTTGAAAAAGATATTAGCCAATTTCGGATTATAAGGCTTTGATGAATGCTTCATAAACAACTTGTCAGTAGAATCCAGATTTGGAGGCATCTCTCCATCATTCCAAATATATATCTTGTCCTCGTAAACGCTAATCTGAATTGGATTGCAACCGCTGTAATCCTTATGAACAATGGCATTCAACAAAATCTCACGGAATGCGTCCTTGTGGAACATAAATTGCTCAATTCTCTGGACACCCTCATAATCAATCAATGCCTTCATATATTTCGTGTATACCAAATCTACAGTCTTATCTACCTGCTCTATCAAAGGCCCGTGCACCTCATCCTGATACACCAAATCCGAATCCGATTTTCCAAAATAACCGATTTTGATATAAGAACCTGTTACCCACTTCTCTGGATCCTTATAAAACGCAAGCATTGCTGCTCTTATCAAATATCCATCTTCATCAATTAGGTGCAGGTTATCCATCAAGATAGTATCTTCCACACTGACTTCTTCATTCGTAAGCCTTCCTCTTTTCACTGCCTTATCTTTGAATAGCTGTATTGCATCCTGCTTTAAATCAGATACTGTCAGTTTTGGTAGAGGCACACCATCCCATGTTCTTCCCTGCGTTTTTAACAAAGCTCTTTCCAATTCCTTTCCAGTAATCTCACGCATGGTACTTCCGGAACGATAATAATATTTTCCACGAAAACTTATTAAAGATGGATATTTATCAACAATTATCTGCAAATACTCAAGTTCGCCTTTATATAACAAATTCACATCTGCAATGATTCCCATTGTGTCCGTAATTTTATTAGGAATTCGCTCTAATAAATCTCTTGCATTATCAATACCTACAACATTACCATTGTCATCCGTACCTATGTATATTGTTCCACCGTAGGCATTGGCATATCCACAAATCCATTTTAAATACTCATCCTGCCATGATTCCTTCCACTCTATGGATTGATGTTCTTTTTCCTTCATATATCCACCAGCTTTCCAAATTACTACTTGTCCACTTCCGTAAAGAAGTATTCCAATGTATCCACAAACATATTATGCTCAAACAATTCCTTAATTTGCTCCCGATTCATCCATGCAACCTGCGCCACTTCATCTGTTGTGGCATTGCCTAAATCAACCTCTCCATCGTAATCAAACAGCCAAACATCAACAATTTTATTAGCCACTTTTCCAAACTCGATTTTCTTAATGTCTGACAAAACAACTTGACCTTTTTCTGGCAATAAATCTATTCCAACCTCTTCTTTGGCTTCTCTAAGCGCTCCTTGCAGACTGTCCTCTCCTTTTACTACAGAACCATCCACACATTCCCACATCAAAGGATGTGTTGGTCTGTTTGCAGAACGCTGCGAGATAAGGTACTCGCCCTTGGAATTACGAATCCAGACATGCACCACCAAATGGTAGCCGTCTATCGGTAACTGTTCTCCTCTGATATGGTCTTTTCCCAGAAGCTCTCGGTTCTCATTATACAAATCCCATATTTCTGCATCCGGCACATACTCCACAATATCCCCAAAGTCTGCATGTAAAGTTTTACAAATTTTACTAAGAATTGTAAGGCTTACCTCTTCATCACGTCGAAGCTTTGTCATTGTGTTAGGGGCAATTTCTGCCTTTTTACGCAAATCCGATTTACTCATTTTTTTATCTATTAATAATTTCCATAATTTATTGTATGATACTGCCATAACAATGTCTCCATTCACCTTCAATAATTATCAATTTCCTATCTGCAATCCATTATCTGTTTCATTAACTCTGAATAGTCTATTAAATTCATTCTACTTTTTATCGTCTGTTGAAATCTACGAGCATCCTTTGAGAAATATGAGTTAGTTACCATTATTCCTGCTGTAACCCTGTCCGCTTCAACAGTTCCATATAGTTGTCTAACAAGTCCAACATTCACAGGATGCCTAGGCGCTTTCTTTTTACATTCAGCATAAATCACCAAATCGCCTAACACTGAATTATTAAGAACAATCAAATCCTTACCACCATCTCTTGTCTGTTTCGTAAGTTGCACATTATATCCTTTTCTTTCAAACAATTCACAAACCAGTTCCTCAAACTGTCTAGGAGTAATTTCTTGAAGTATTTCTGGTCTTAATGCAACTTTATCCACAAGCGAATGCGTTACTACCTTTATATCATTTTTTATTTCGTCTGGTACTCTAATAATTTTTCGTTCTGGAACAACTATCTCTGGATGTTGTAGAGATACACCACCTTTATATGTATATATTTGATGTATATCCTTTTCGAAATCAAGAAAATATTCGTTAAGCCCCTCGCCCTTTAGTTTTGTATGAAGCTTTTCAGCTATCGTTCTAGGCGTTAAATTTTGCTTATCAAGTTCTTTAAAAATACCTTCTACAATACTGTCACTCGAGATACGGGCACCAAGATAATCACTAATAAACAATAATATCTGTTTATCTGTTAATGGCTTTAACCTTATTTCATAATCAAAATTTATATCAAACTTATTTTCTCTAGCAGTGCATATATAACACCCTCTAGCATTTTTAATGTTCTCTACCATTTGTTGTTTATATCTATATATTTCGTCCAAACCATCCACTAAACAAACAACATCTGTAAAATCAGATGAATGTTTCCATATTTTATTTCCCATCTGTGAAAAAACCATCGTTTCATACCAGATTTTTCTTCCTTGTTCCTCTAATATCTTTCCAATTATATTTAACAAAAAAGTTTTACCACTTCCTGCCGCACCTGTTATCAAGATTTTGCCATATGGTTTCATCCTGACAACATCTAAAAGTTCCTGTAACTCGTCCCTTCTTATAATCTCCATACGCAGCTTTCCTTTCGTTACCCAACCGACTTATCCAGCATCTCTATAATCTTTTCTTTCTCGCCACTACCATTAGTCATAAATCTCAGTAATGGAATTTCATACAACTCCATAATATGATTTTTCAACAAATCTCTTGAAGCCTGAACAGTATCCTCTTTATGGTATTCATATCCGTCAACCTCAATCGCCAACACAGGCTTTTTACCAATTCTGTTATAAACCAGAAAATCTAAATGTGTTGCTGGATTCATTGCATACTGACATTCCTGCTCATTTAATAGTTCTGGATTCTTAATCAACATATTCAACGGAAAATGACAAACAACATCCAAGCTTGAATACTTGTTAGCGGAGATAATGTCCTCTATCAATGAATACATCAGATTTTCCGAATCATATTCTGATACTTTTTTGTGCTTCTGCAAGTATGCCCTTCTTTCCTCAGTATACTGCTTGTAAAGGTAATCAAAAATCGAATAAATCTTGCTTTCAGTAACTTCAAAATTATTATATTGAATATAATCAATCAAATCTGTTATATTACGCTCTTTTGATTGCTCATTTCCAGTTACAACCAACATCAATTTCTTTTTGGCTCTTGATACAGCAACATTGATTAAATATGGATCATCTGCAAAATCAGATATTTCATCATCCACGGTAGATATAATAATATTCTCTTTCTCCTTGCCCTGGAACTTATGCACTGTAGCAGCATCAATATCTGTAATCTCCTTGCTTAAAGCTTCTACCTGATTTTTGTACGGTGCAATAATTCCGGTTTCTTCCGGATTTGAAACATATTTTGGTATAATCTCATTTTTAATAACATCTATCTGGCGCTGGCTATAATGGTTACGCTCATGATTTCCCACTACCGTTTTTACTACCGATAAAACATCCTCTTCACCCTTATCCGTTGTCATAATAATCAATTCACCACGATAGAATTTCTGGTTACAGAAATTGATTATTTTGGGGTGACACCTATAATGTTCCCGCAACAATGTTTGTGTTACATTTGGCATAACATCCAAAATGGATTGCAGAAAACTGTTTGTATACTGATATCCTTCACTCACATTAAAGCTGTCAAATATAACTTTTGCTTTGGCTTTTATATCACCTGTAACAACATTGGGAAGTTGCTTGGTATCCCCTACAATAACAACATTCCTTGCACAGGACAATGCCAACGCACCAGTTGCAATATCTACCTGTGATGCCTCATCCATGATAAGGTAATCATACACCACATCTGAATTCAGGCTGTTTCTTGATGAAAATGTTGTACTTAATATAACCGGATACTCAGCCAATACATCGTATGGTTCCTTCCACAAATTATCTTCACTAAAAGTTTTCCTACTACTGTTACCTTCATATTTCCTTGCCAGTTTGTCTTTTAGGACAACCATTGACTGATCGCATAAATCCTCAAGCAAATTCTTATTAACACTATTTAAATACTTTTCAATATCTGCAATTTTCCCAGACAACTCCGCCTGCTTCGCACGATAATACATTGCTTGAAAGGTTGTAATTATCTTTGAAATATCCTGCTTATAAATGCTCCAATCGGTTACTCTATATTTAAATAAGGCTTTTATCTTAAACCAAAATCCTATTGCCGTTTTCTCTTCTGAAATCAACTGGCACTCCTGCCACAATACCATCCATTGCTTTGAAGATAGTTTTTTCTTGAACTTAATACTATCTGTATGAACATCTGATTCTTTAACATATTGATTGAAATATTCCTGTTCAGTAACCAACTGTGAAAGTTCCTGCCTTAAACACGCCAGTTTTTCCTGCTTATCAAAAACACTTTTTAACTGACTGGATTGCTCTTCTATTTCCTTCTGCAAAACACTTTGATCTTCTCCCGTTTTCCACGACGAAAAATCGGGATAAGCGGCATCCTGATGCTCAACAAATAATTTCTTATTTTTAGAACTTCCTAACGTCGCAGCAATAAAACCCAAATTGTATTTTGGAGAAGATAATTTTTCATATACGTTTTCCGTTGCCGAATTATTATTGGATACTATCTGTACCGTTTTCCCTTGCATTAATATATTGGCAATAATATTCAATATCGTTTGTGTCTTCCCCGTTCCTGGAGGTCCCTGTATAACACTAATCTGATTCTCCATGGCATTTTTTACAGCCTTATACTGACTGTTATTGCATCCAAATGGGAAAATTGGAATGTATTCGCGTCCTGTTCTTTTTCCTTGCAATGATGATGGATTCAAATACTTTGCTAAAGCTACATCACTACCCACAAAAGAAATCTTGGCAAACTTCTTAGACAATAATTTTTCACCAGTCTCTTCATTCTTAAGATTACTCAAACCTGCAATTTGCTTTATATATTCAAATACATTTGATGACTGACTATGGGCAAGACATGACTCTATAATATGCAAGTCGTTCCGACGATAATCTCTTTCACTACCATCGCCAAAACAAATGTGCCAATAAGACTCACTTCCGCTTCTAAATACATATATTGCATTAACAGCAAAGAACTCTCGTCCTTCTCTGCTAATCCGATACATGTTAGGATTCAAAACCTCCGGATCAGTCAACTTTTCCACATTCAAATATGCATACGAGTATGTTTTTCCATTATTGAATTTTACATCCCATTTTTGGGTATTTCTATTATAACCACATGACATTATTTCGGATGTCTTTATTTCACCCTTGATAATGACCATATAATATCGTGTATTCATCTATTCCTCACTACTTCTTATCCGCACGCTGATTGCCCTTGAATTCCTTCTCCACATAGCAATGTTCATGTTTGCCAACCAACTTATCGCCTTCAAAATCCAGTTCGATAATATATGGCATCCAATCTATAATTCGCAGAAATTCTTCGCACCCGAAACTATTGTCATAAGAATTCAATATCGTACTAAGGGCAGTACCATGGGTTCCTATAACACTCTCTTTATCTGTATTATCTGCTAAAATCTCGTTCAACGCCTCTATATTACGATTTTAAACCATAGCAATGGATTCTCCACCATCTTCATGATAATCATGGTCAGCCCAGCGTTTCTGAAACATTCCGTAGTTGTTTCCATCAGGACCTTTTTCTCGCTCCCTCAATCTCTCATCTGTTATAATCTCTTTTGTAAAAAAATCTGCTGCCTCTGCAATAGTATCCATACTACGTTTATATGGACTACAATAAAACGCATCTTTTTTCTTGTTACTCAAAAATTCTAACACAACTACTGAATCTTTCTTCCCTTCTTCCGTCAAAGGTCTTGTTCTGTCTTCTTCCCAATCATGCTCCGGTTGTGCGTGACGTACAAAATAAACTCTTGTCATTTGATCAGCTCCATTTCATCTTCCATTTTCACAAATCCATGTCTTTCATACAAAGGTCGTCCCATATCCGTCGCTTCCAACGCAATCTGTAATACGCCCTGTTCCTTCGCTTGCTCCATTTCTTACAGGACTACAATTCGTTACCAATACTTTCATTTTGACCTCCGTTTTCATGTACCATATTTTTATATGATATCACAGAATCACTACATCATCAATAACAATCGCAACTTCTTGCGATTGTTTCCTGGTTTGCAATATATATTTCGGGTGCGTAAAGTGAATCGTGGATATGCAGAGGAATCATCTTCCTCTGTCCCTATTCCTCATCTTATCTTCCATCTTTCCTTTATCAACATCTCTACCAACACTTTCATCATAAATCCTCTGAAATTCCTCATAAAGTTCATCTCCATCCAGTTTTATCCCCAACCTTTTCATCACATCTGAAAACATCCTTATGCTTCCACTCACATCAGCAATATCAAATCCGAATACATCTGCCTTAACAGAATCACTGACATTCTCAAAACCACCAAGCTCTGATATTCTCCTGACAATCCAGCCAACTTCGTCCACAGGCTCTTTTTCTTCATGTTCACCAATTCACTTTTACTTGTCACATTAATTATACTTTCGTCCATTCTTGTCATATTCACATCAGACAAATTAAGAATCTCTGGTATTCCTATTCCCCCTAAATCAGTCTGTTGTTTTCTCGCACTATCAGCTTGCTCTTTCTGTCTGCCTATTTCATTCTGATTATTGTCTGGATTTATTACCACAACATTCGTCTCCGGCTCAACAGCCACATCTTTCTCTGACACTGCCTCATCTTCCATCCCCGGTATCTCAACATCCCTGTCTGCAACGATTTCTTCTTTCTCCGACACTGCATAATAAGCCGTATACAAATCTTCTTTCACAATTCCATCAGCAAGCTGTATTTGCTTCTTAATATTCCTTTTCTCCTGCTTCAATTCGTCCAGTTCTTCCTGCACTCCCACATGCCATATCTGATACTCATGATACTGCTCCTCGTTCTCAATATTCCGTTTCCGGCTCGAGCTTTCTCTGTATACTTTGCTCCACCAACCACAAAACGCTTCTGCTCTACAATCCTTAATCTGTATAGCTTTGCATAAAACTTTTTCTGGAATGGTGACAACTACTTTATCTGACATGTCAGATAACTTGGTGTTCAACAGCCCATACAGGATCACAAAATGGAGGTAACTACACTATGACAATAGGTGAAAGAATAAAGAAAATACGGGTATTCCGTAAAATGACAATGGATGATCTAGGCGGTGCACTTGGCTTTGAAGGAAAAAATATGTCAGTCCGTATATCACAATACGAAACTGGTGCACGTATTCCCGGCGAAGATATGATTTTGAAGCTCGCCGATGCACTGCACTGCAATTACAAAGCTATTTCTGATTACAGCCTTGGTGCTGCAGAGGATATCATTGAAACTCTTTTCTGGCTTGAAGAAAGTGCAGCTTCACTTCCAGCAAGAGGAAAAGGTACAAGATTTCCTGAGTACACTGCTCCTGGCAATTTGATTCACTTAACTGCAATGACTCCGGCAAAACCATCTGAAACAGTCAGACCAACTTATAACGAAGATGATTATGACTGTACAGGTGCACCTGTTGCATTAACTTTTGAATATTGATTGGTAAATGATTTCCTTTCGGAATGGTGTGAAATGAAAACGAAATTAAATAACGGAGAGATTTCTCCAAATGAATATTTTGAGTAGAAAATAACATGGCCTCATGCGTGAAACATAATGCCATCCGATGTGCACCATCTCGATTCCACTTCGATTCATCTCGATGTAGGGCGTTCGCCCTATAGGAATAGAAATCTGCTGTCTGTGGAATGCAAGCATTCCAAGCCATCAATTTTCTATTCCTGCACAGCTCACTTTAGTACCAAAATAGTACCACAAGGCAAAAAACAAGCTCGCAAATGCCCATTTTACTAGGCTTTGCGAGCTTTTGAAAATTATTCAAACTCAATCGTAGCCGGCGGTTTCCCTGTGCAGTCATAGAGTACGCGGTTAACATGCGGTACTTCGTTTACGATACGGCTGGCAACGGTTCCGAGAACTTCCCACGGAATCTCAGCGGCCTCAGCAGTCATAAAGTCGATGGTGTTTACTGCTCTCAGGGCAATTGCGTAGTCGTAGGTTCTCTCATCACCCATAACGCCTACGGAGCGCATATTGGTCAGTGCTGCGAAGTACTGGCCGATATTGCGGTCGATTCCTGCCTTTGCGATCTCTTCGCGGTAGATTGCGTCAGCTTCCTGTACCATCTTTACTTTCTCCGGTGTTACAGCGCCGATAATACGGATTCCGAGTCCCGGACCCGGGAACGGCTGACGGTATACGAGCTTCTCCGGAATTCCGAGTTCCAGACCGGCCTTACGAACCTCGTCTTTGAAGAGGTCGCGGAGTGGCTCAATGATCTCTTTGAAATCAACATAATCCGGAAGTCCTCCGACATTGTGGTGGGATTTGATCACTGCGGATTCTCCGCCGAGACCACTCTCTACAACGTCCGGATAAATCGTTCCCTGTACAAGGAAGTCAACGGCACCGATCTTCTTTGCCTCTTCCTCGAACACACGGATGAACTCCTCACCGATGATCTTTCTCTTTCTCTCCGGCTCCTCAACGCCTGCTAATTTATCGTAGAAGCGCTGCTGTGCGTTTACGCGGATAAAGTGCAGATCGTACGGGCCATTCGGTCCAAATACTTCCTCGACTTCGTCGCCTTCATTCTTACGGAGAAGACCGTGATCAACGAATACACAGGTGAGCTGATCGCCGACTGCCTTTGCGAGCATAACGGCTGCAACAGAAGAGTCAACTCCGCCGGATAACGCGCAGAGAACTTTTCCATTTCCAACTTTCTCGCGGATCGCTTTGATGCTGTTTTCGACAAATGCGTCCATCTTCCATGTTCCGGCACATCCACAGACTTCATAGATGAAGTTATGGAGCATCTTTGTACCTTCCTGAGTATGAAGGACTTCCGGATGGAACTGGATCGCATATAATTTCTTCTCCTCGCACTCAGCGGCTGCAACCGGGCAGTCCGGAGTATGTGCGACGATTCTGAATCCAGGTGCTTCTTTCTCGATGTAGTCATTGTGGCTCATCCAGCAGATCGTCTTCTCGGATACATCTCCGAAAAGCTTGCTTGTCTTATCCACAGTCACTTCGATCTTGCCGTACTCACGAACCGGTGCTTTGCATACATGTCCGCCGAGAACGTGGGACATCAGCTGCGCGCCGTAGCAGAGTCCGAGTACCGGAACGCCCATCTCAAACAACTCCTTGCTGCATGTAGCAGCACCTTCCTCATAAACGCTGTTCGGACCTCCGGTTAAGATGATTCCTTTCGGATTCATTGCCTTGATCTGTTCGATCGGAGTCCGGTAGGAGTAGATCTCACAGTATACATGGCATTCACGGACACGACGGGCAACCAGCTGATTGTACTGGCCGCCGAAGTCGATAACAATAATTTTTTCCTGATTCATCGGGTGCCTCCTGAAATATGTGCATGTACTTCTTGATAACTGCCCGGCAATCCGCATCGATTTGTGCCGGAATGCCGGACAGATATAAATTTTCCTATTTGGAACTAATTATAAGGGATTCATAGAAACTTGGCAAGTGCTTTCCCTCAAAACCTGTACTTTAATAAGTATGAAGGTTACTGTACTCGGGTAGGAATTTTCTGAACTGAAAATTCCGTACAATACAGTGGTGGTAGTGGATTTTGCCGATTCGGAATGCGAATCATCGGCAAAATCCTGTTACAGTACATAGTCAGGCATATTGACACCTCGTGCAGGCAGCAACATTATTTCTCATACGTTCCCTTTTTAAGAATTTTCCCGTCTCTCATCATAGGCACGCCCATAGCGATCACCGTATCAAGAGAGAGATCTTCATTCATGATCAGGATATCCGCATCACTTTCTTCCTTCACAGCACCCTTTTTCGGATATAATTCCAGAGCCATCGCCGGATTCTTAGTTCCGAGAGCCAGAAGTTCCTCCAAATCCATATTTTCTTCTTTTACCATGTAGACGATCTGACGGTAGATCGTATCCACATCGGAAACGCCTATCTCCACAAGTTTTCCTTCTGCATCATAGTTAGACCAGCTTCCCTGTCCATCGGAGCTCATGGTCACCTTCTCCATTGGAACTCCTTCTTTTTTCGCTTTCTTGACAGCATCTGCAACAGAGTGGAACTTGCTTTCAGATTCCCCACAGGTGAGGTCGATCGTTCCGCCCATCTTCGCGAACTTAAACGCATCCTCTAAGAGGTTCGCGTTGCGTCCCACGTGAGTCGGCTGAAATGTTTTCGGCGGAATCGAGGTGCGCTCTAATGCCTCAAATACCGGTTTCAATGCTCTCTTGTCTCCGCCCATATGAAGGCAGATAAATCCAGGTTTTCCACTCAGCATTCCTGCGGTGCGGACATCACTGGCCAGACGGATCAGTTCCTCTGTCGTGATATTCGGCGCACGGTGATCGGAGATCGCAAGCTTCACTCCAAGGATCTCATCGATAAACATGATGTCCTTGCTGACACTTCCGGTCACGGTTGTACTCGGATAACCATAGGCTCCGCAGATCGCATAGGCGGAAATTCCCTCTTCTTTTAACGCTTTTACCTTTGCTAAAAGATTCTCCACACTTCTGCTGATTCCGTCAGTTCCCAAAAGTCCAAGTACAGTTGTCACACCACCCTTGATCAGGCTGGATAGCTGGACCTGCGGTGCCTGAGTGTGGAAGCTTCCCTCTCCACCGCCTCCGGTCACATGGACGTGGCGGTCGATAATACCCGGAGTCACGATCTTTCCGGTTCCGTCGATTACTTCACATCCCTCATATTCCGGCAGATGATCCGCAATTCTTTCGATCCTTCCTCCGGCGATCAGGATATCCTTCACTCCGAGATATTCCGGTGCGTAAACTTTTGCGTTTTTTACTAACAGCATGGGCTTATTCCTCCTGTGTGATCCCTGTTTTACATAACTGCCCGGCAGCGGAAAATTAGTTACAGGTCAGCCAAACCAGAGCATGGATGAACTGTAATGGAAATTACTGTCGGGCATTTATGTTTTTCTTATTACTTCAGTATAGCATACCGCCGGAAGTATTCCAAGTGATCATTCGAAACTTTCATTTTTTTACTCGTTACCGTACACGGGCACTCCATGCCCGCGCACGGTAACAGGATTTTGCCGATGCTTCGCATTCCGAATCGGCAAAATCCGCGGTCATAACGGTATCATACGGAATTTTCAGTTCAGAAAATTCCTACCCATGAAAAGTAACCTTTACTCGTCTGAACCGGTATCTCCGTTCTCAAGATACCTCTTGACATACTGCCCCGTATAGGACTCCGGAACCTTCACGATCTCCTCCGGCGTTCCCTTCGCGATCACGGTACCGCCGCGGTCTCCGCCTTCCGGTCCCATATCGATAATATAATCCGCGGTCTTGATCACATCCAGATTGTGCTCGATCACAACCACCGTATTTCCACCTTCGGAAAGCTTTCTTAAGATCTCCACCAGCTTATGGACATCCGCGAAATGGAGTCCTGTCGTCGGCTCATCGAGGATATAGATCGTTTTTCCGGTTCCGCGTCTGGAAAGCTCTGTGGCGAGCTTGATCCGCTGTGCCTCGCCGCCGGAAAGCTCCGTCGAGGGCTGTCCAAGACGGATATAGGAAAGTCCCACATCGTTCAATGTCGCGATCTTTCTCGCGATAGACGGCACGTTCTCAAAGAACTTTAACGCCTCCTCCACGGTCATATTCAGCACATCGTAAATGCTCTTTCCCTTATACTTCACTTCCAGGGTCTCACGGTTGTACCGCTTTCCGCCGCAGACCTCGCAGGGCACATAGACGTCCGGCAGGAAATGCATTTCGATCTTGATGATTCCGTCACCGCTGCAGGCCTCGCATCGGCCGCCCTTTACATTGAAGCTGAACCGTCCCTTTGAGTATCCCTTCGCCTTCGCGTCGGTGGTCGCTGCGAATAGATCACGGATCAGGTCAAACACACCGGTGTAGGTCGCCGGATTCGATCGCGGAGTTCTTCCGATCGGGGACTGATCGATGGCGATGATCTTGTCCAGCTGTTCCACGCCGTCGATTCCGTCGTGGTCTCCGGGGATCGTCCGGGCACGGTTCAGCTTTTTCGCCAGCGCCTTATAGAGGATCTCGTTGATCAGGGAGCTCTTTCCCGATCCTGACACACCGGTCACGCAGGTCATAATTCCAAGCGGCACATCCACATCGATATTTTTCAGGTTATTCTCCCTCGCGCCGCGGATTTTGATCCAGCCCGTAGGGATTCTTCTCTCCTTCGGCACCGGAATTTTGATCCGGCCGCTTAAATACGCACCGGTGATCGATTCCTTACACTTCATGATCTGGGCTGCCGTTCCCACAGCGACCACATTTCCGCCGTGTTCCCCGGCCCCCGGACCGATATCCACGATACAGTCCGCCGCCCGCATCGTATCCTCATCGTGTTCCACGACGATCACACTGTTTCCGAGATCCCGGAGATGCTCCAGCGTTTTCAACAGCTTATCGTTATCTCTCTGGTGCAGTCCGATACTCGGCTCATCGAGGATATAGGCAACCCCCACAAGTCCGGAGCCGATCTGGGTCGCCAGACGGATCCGCTGTGCCTCGCCTCCGGAAAGGGTACCCGTCGCCCGGGATAAGGACAGATAATCCAGTCCCACATCGATCAGGAAGCTGATCCTCGCCCGGATTTCCTTTAAAATCTGTTCACCGATCATCTTCTGCATCTCAGATAGCTTCAGATCATCGATAAACTCCCTGAATTTTACGATGGACATATTCGTAGCCTCGTAAATATTCAGCCCACCTACCGTCACTGCCAGAGAAGACTGCTTTAAGCGCTGTCCATGACAGGTGGTACACGGTGTGATCCGCATAAAACTCTCGTACTCTGCCTTGCTGGCCTGGGAGAACGTCTCCCGGTAACGGCGGTTCACGTTCTCGATCAGGCCCTCAAAGGCCACGTCGTAAACGCCGGTTCCGCGCTGTCCCGTATAGTGGACCTTTACTTCCTTTCCGCCGGTTCCGTAGATCAGGATATCATGGACTTCCTTCGGATAATCTTTGAACGGAGTATCAAGATCAAAGTGATACTCTGCCGCCAGGGCATCCAGAATCGCCCTCGAAAAGCTTCCCTGCTTCGCGCAGGACTGCCAGCCAAGGACGACGATCGCTCCCTCGTTAATACTCAGGGACTTATCCGGGATCATCAGATCCTCATCAAATTCCATCTTATATCCCAGACCGAAACAGTCCGGGCAGGCGCCGAACGGGTTATTGAAGGAGAAGCTTCGCGGCTCCACCTCCTCGATGCTGATCCCGCAGTCCGGGCAGGAAAAGCTCTGGCTGAAGTTGATCGGCTCGCCGCCCGTCACGTCCACGATCATCAGACCGTCGGACAGCTTCATCACCGTCTCGATGGAGTCCGTCAGACGTTTCTCGATCCCCGGCTTCACAACGAGACGGTCCACAACGATCTCGATATTGTGCTTGATATTCTTCTCCAGCGTGATCTCCTCAGACAGCTCGTGGAGATTTCCATCGATCATCACGCGGACATAACCGCTGCGTTTCGCCTGTTCCAGAACCTTCTCATGACGTCCTTTTCTTCCACGGACCATTGGCGCTAAAAGCTGGATTTTCGTCCGCTCCGGCAGTGTCATGATCTGGTCCACCATCTGGTCCACGGTCTGTTTCCGGATCTCCCTGCCGCACTTCGGGCAGTGGGGGATACCGATCCTCGCGTACAGAAGACGCATATAGTCGTAGATCTCCGTCACGGTTCCCACAGTGGAACGCGGGTTGCGGTTCGTGGATTTCTGGTCGATGGAGATCGCCGGGGAAAGTCCCTCGATGCTCTCAACATCCGGTTTTTCCATCTGGCCTAAGAACTGACGCGCATAGGAGGACAGAGACTCCATATAGCGTCTCTGTCCCTCCGCGTAGATCGTATCAAATGCCAGGGAGGATTTTCCCGATCCCGAAAGTCCGGTCAGGACCACCAGCTCATTTCTCGGGATATCCAGGGAAATATTTTTTAAGTTGTGCTCGTTGGCACCTCGTATTTTTATATATTGCTTCGGCATTGTGTCTCTCCTCTTTGCCATGTCTGCTTTTGCTTTATCATTCTCACAGAGTTCCGGGACTATACGTTTTCCATGGATTCCGGTTACTGTCCCGTGTTACGGTCAGTATACCACAATTCCATTTTATATGCAAACATTTGTTCGTTTCATATTTTACCACTTTTCATCTGCGCAGACCGTTTCAATCGGCATATCCATCTGTCTTTTCCCCAAAAAACGCGAAAGACCCCGGCAGCTGCCCGCCGGGATCTCTCTTTATGGGTTTCTATGAAATTCTACATTATCTGTGTGTACTGTTTTTCAGCATTTCCCTGCTACGAGATCTTCTATACGCATATAAATTTAAGACTTCCAGAACTATTGATACAAATTCAGTCGGTAGAAGCAGCATAAACATATGGTACACCGGGATATACGTTATGAAAAGCTGTCGACATATCTTGTATGAGATAAAAGCTATAGGAACTATGAGTAGTATCCATCGTCCGTCTCTACTTCTTAAACTATCGTAAACAGCCAATGCATATAGAATTTCAAGCACAAATATAATGCATGATACGCTTGAAATATTCGCAACATTACTTGCCAGTACTTCATCGATTAATTCTGGATTTTTTACCAGCTCATTCCAATATTCATATGTAATGACTCCTGCCGGAGGGATATATTCTTTATGTCCGTTTTTCAGAATAAGGCCAATAAAGAATATATTAAACAAAATAACTGTCAAAGATGATAAATAAAAAAATATGCTTTCTTCATAGCTATTCATTCCCTCCTAATCATATGAGATAATGTAATAGGCACACTTTCTTTTCAATTCAATAAAAACATCGCCGTCATCATCCTTTATATAATCAAGCTTTTTGTATTCATTCCTACCAGGAAACTTCTACATTATATCCGCCGTTCTGATCCTTCGTGATCTTATATTTCACGCCGTCTGCATCTGTCACGGTTCCGCTGGTCTTTACCTTACCGGATTCATTGACTACATATGTCTTTCCGTCAACGGTGACTTTCTCGTACTTCATTCCTTCTTCCGCACTCACAAGGCGTCCGTTCTCGTAGAGACTTCCGTCCTTCACACCCGTGAATCCGTCGCCTCTCTTTCCGATACTGCCTGAAGTCGTGAAGTAGAATACTTCGTTGTCATGGTTATCGTCATTGACCACAATCCGTCCGGTCTTCATCTTTCCGTCACTGTCAAAGTAGAACTTTCTGCCATCACTCAGCTCCACAAGACCTGTCTTCATGCGGCCCTTCTTATCGAAGCAGTAGGTCTCTCCCTTGATCTTCGCTATTCCGTATCCGCAGGCCTCCGTTGTTTTATAGGATGTGGAATATGCGCGGCCATCTTTAAAGTAGTACCAGTTTTCCTCAGCGTCATCCGGGGATGCCATATATCTCCAGCCGTTCATCTGCTGTCCGCCGCTGCGGAAGTAGCGAAGGGCATTGACATCGCTGTTGGAGAGGTCGTCGCGTCCTGTAGATGTGTAATCAGACTCATTTACCCAGCCAGTCAGCATTCTTCCGCTGTGGTCAAAGATATAGGTCTCACCGGAGATCTTCAGCTCACCATCATAGATCAGCTTTCCACTGGAATTAAAGTAATACCAGTACTCACCCCAGTCATCCTCTCTGTCCGCCAGTTTTCTCCAGCCCGTCGTCATAGCTCCGGAATCTTCTAAATGATAGATCTTACCATCGATCTCCACCCAGCCGATATCCAAAACGGAATCCGTAAAGTGGTACCACACGTCATTGATCTGTTTCCAGCCGTTTGTGTACGCCTTTCCGTTTGCTCCGAAATATCTCCATCCGCTTTCGTTCCAGCGGCTGTTGTTGATGTACTTCCATGCATTTGTGATCATGACACCATTCTCATTTACATAATAGGTATCATCGATCAGGCTGTTTGTCTGCATCACTCCATTATAATCCATATAATACCATGCATCTTTGGAGCATACCCAGTCATTCCGAACGAGGCGTCCGTTGTTGTCATTGTAGTAATACCATTTTCCATTCTGCTGTGACCAGTCCGCAAAGGAGGTCATCGCCATTCCTGCGGTTAAAATCATCGCTGCAACTGCTGCACCTGCAAAATATCTCTTCTTCATAGAAACCCTCCTCTTCTAAATATTTCCGTTTCCGGAATATACTTTTTCACTTTCCCACCGGTTTCCTTTTCATCGTTCCCACGGTGGCTATTTGTTTTCGATATCTCCGTTAGATATCTTTCGTTTTTTGTTTGTACTTGTATTATACAGAAAACTTCCTAAAAACTCTTCTCTTTTTCCTTACATTTCATTAAAAATATGACGCAAAAATGCGGCAAAAACAGGATTGCATTCCCATTTCTGCCGCATTTAAAATTTTCTTATGATTTGCCGCCGGACACTGCAGTTTCTCCCTATGTCTTACCGCAGCACTGAACGTATATCCGACATTTTTATTTTACTCTGCATCTCCAAACAGACGGTTAACCGCACTGAAGATACCTCTTAAGGATGCTCTCGTGATGTTGGAGCTGATGCCGACACCGTATGTCACCTTGCCGGTCTTCTGATCCATCAGGTGGATATAGGAAGCCGCCTGTGCCCCGGAACCGGATGTCAGCGCATGCTCGCTGTAATCGAGAACCTTGATCGAGATACCAAGCTCCTCCTCCAGTCCGCGTTTCACAGCATCGATCGGGCCGTTTCCGACACCTTCAAACTGTTTTGTCTCGCCGTGGTCAGAGTAGGTAACAACAGCAACGGTTGTGAACTGGTCTCCGGACTCGAAATCTGTGATCTTACACTTGCGGAAGTGGTACGGTTCCTTGCGGTCGAGATACTCGATGCGGAACTCTTCCATGATCTGATCCGGCGCAACCTCACCCTGCTTCTCTGCGATCTTCTGGATCACATCCGCGAACTCCTTGTGCATGCCGCGCGGAAGCTTGAATCCAAAGAAGCTGTCCATAACGAAAGCAACACCGCCCTTTCCGGACTGGCTGTTGATACGGACCACCGGCTCGTACTCTCTTCCGATATCGGACGGATCGATCGGCAGATACGGAACCTGCCAGATCTCGCTCTTTCTTTCCATAAGCGCATGCATTCCCTTGTTGATAGCATCCTGATGGGAACCGGAGAATGCAGTAAATACCAGCTTTCCAGCGTACGGATGACGCGGATCGATATGCATCTTTGTGCAGCGCTCGTAAACTTCCGCGATCTTCTTGATATCGCCGATTTCAAGCTCTGGATCGATTCCCTGAGAGAACATATTGTAGGCGATGGTCAGGATATCCACGTTGCCGGTACGCTCACCGTTTCCGAACAGGGTTCCCTCAACGCGGTCAGCGCCTGCAAGCATTGCAAGTTCTGCCGCAGCAACGCCTGTTCCGCGGTCATTATGCGGATGAACACTTAAAACGATGCTCTCACGGTTCTCCAGATGTTTGCTCATCCACTCGATCTGGTCCGCAAACACGTTCGGTGTCGTCATCTCGACAGTGGACGGAAGGTTGATGATCATCTTATTGTCCGGTGTCGGTCCCCATGCTCTCTGGACCGCGTTGCAGATATCAAGCGCATAGTCCATCTCTGTTCCGGTAAAGCTCTCCGGGGAATACTCCAGGATCACTTTTCCGTCATAATCTTTCATGTACTTCTTTACCATATCGACACCGTCGATTGCGATCTGCTTGATCTCCTCACGGTCCATATGGAATACAACATCACGCTGTAAGGTGGATGTAGAGTTGTAAATATGCACAACTGCCTTCGGGATTCCCTGAATGGACTCGAAGGTTCTCTTTAACAGGTGATCACGGCACTGGGTCAGAACCTGGACCGTCACATCGTCCGGGATCAGCCTGCGTTCAACGAGCTGTCTTAAAAAGTCAAATTCGATCTGGGAAGCGGCCGGGAAACCGATCTCGATCTCCTTGAAGCCCATCTGCACCAGCATATTGAACATTTCGATCTTCTCTTCAACGACCATCGGCTCTACAAGTGCCTGATTGCCGTCGCGCAGATCCACGCTGCACCAGATCGGTGCTTTCTGGATCTCTTTATTCGGCCACTCCCTCTCCGGGTAATTCATGACCGGTACTCTCTGATATCTCTTATAATTCATCATAGTTTCTTTCCTCCGCTTTTCTGATAAAAGTCATTTTCATCCCTGCATTTCATGAATTTTTATAATCATGCAGTCTTTCCAGGCACTGCAGTTTCCCTCCAGCTTCATAGTCGCAGGCCACGGAGTCGGTAAACCACGCTGTACTTCTCAATTATAAACAATGTTACGCTTTTAGGTCTAACCCCATTTTCATCAGTCCTTTTTTGTGAAATTCTGGCGGCGGCCGCATTTTTCGGCCGCCTCCTTTTCGTTTCTTCATTATATCACTGCGAAAAAGGAATCGCAAGAATCTATACCATAACATTTAGATATGGGAGATATGCAGTGTTACAGTACACGGGCACTCCATGCCCGCGCACTGTAACAGGATTTTGCCGATGCTTCGCATTCCGAATCGGCAAAATCCACTACCACCATATATAAAATGAGGCAGCGAATTTTCTTCACTGCCTCATCGTTCATATTTTATATTTCAAGCGGTCAACTTTCTGTCACATGACCTTTTTTCTTCAATACATCGATCACCTGATCCACATACTTCTCGCAGATCTCCGGTGTCTCCGCCTCGACCATAACGCGGATCAGCGGCTCTGTTCCGCTCTGACGGAGGAGAAGTCTTCCGTCATTTCCAAGTGCCTCATCAACAGCCTTTCCTGCTGCCTGCACATCCGGATCGTTCAGCGCAGCCGCTTTATCTGCCACCCGGACATTCTTTAAAAGCTGCGGAAGAATTGTTACCTCCGAGGCAAGTGTTCCGAGTGTTTCTTTTTTCTCCAGCATAACCTCCATGATCTTTAAGGACGTCAGGATACCGTCACCTGTAGTCGCATATTTGCTGAAAATAATATGTCCTGACTGCTCACCGCCGAGGCAGTTTCCGGTCTTTGACATATTTTCATATACATATTTGTCGCCGACAGCCGTCTTCTCGTAGCCGATGCCCTCACGGTCAAGTGCCTTGTAAAGACCAAGGTTTGACATAACTGTGGTAACAATCTTGTTGTTGCGCAGAAGTCCCTGTTCCTTCATATATTTTCCACAGATGTAGAGGATCAGGTCGCCGTCCACAATATTTCCGTTCTCATCAACAGCCAGACAACGGTCCGCATCACCATCATAGGCGAATCCCACATCGAGGCCTTTCTCCTTCACGAATTTCTGAAGCTCCCCGATATGTGTGGAACCGCAGTCGCGGTTAATGTTCAGTCCGTCAGGCTTATCGTTGATGACATAAGTGTCAGCGCCGAGGGCATCAAATACGCTCTTCGCAACGGAGGAAGCGCTTCCGTTGGAGCAGTCGAGGCCAACCTTCTTACCCTTAAAGGATCTCGTAGCGATGGAGATCAGGTAACCGATATAGCGGTTTCTTCCTGCTGCAAAATCCTGCGTTCTTCCAATATATTCTCTCTTTGCAAGCGGGATCTCTTCCATCTCTCCGTCTAAGTACTTCTCGATCTCTGTGATCACGCTCTCCTCAAGCTTCTCGCCGTTGCCATTCATGACCTTGATTCCATTGTCATAGTACGGATTGTGGCTAGCGGAGATCATAATCCCACAGTCAAAATCTTCCGTGCGGATCACATGGGACACGCTCGGAGTTGTCGTTACATGTAAAAGATAAGTGTCAGCGCCGGATGCTGTGAGTCCCGCTGCAAGGGAGTACTCAAACATATAGCTGGAGCGTCTCGTATCTTTTCCGATCACGACTCTGCAGCGGTCTCCCTTTGCCTGTTTTCCATAATACCATCCGAGAAATCTTCCGACTTTATACGCATGTTCCACGGTAAGATCGACGTTTGCCTCGCCGCGGAAACCGTCGGTACCAAAATATTTTCCCATTCCTCAATTTCCTCCATATACCGCGAACCTTATAGAGAATCGGACATTTCCATAAAACGATATCCTCATTCTCTATAGAGTCCGCGGTTTTCTGTCTATTCATAAATTATGCGCATCTGCACCAAATCGTCCGCATTGATACGCCGCGGACAGGACTTCGCAGATCCTGTTTTCTCTGATAAAACAGGCTGCCGGAGAACATGTCTTCACCGACAGCCGTATGTCTTTTTATAAGCAGGACCGGTCCTTCATCGCCAAATCCTGATCTTTATCCCAGTCCGATAAGACTCCACTGCTTTCAGGCAGTGAATCCTTCTACCAGGTGATCTCCTTCAGATATCTCGCAACCGCGTCCTTCCACTCCGGGAGACGCTCGAAGCCGTTCTCTGTAAGCTTTTCCTTGCTCATCCGGCTGTTCATCGGGCGTTTTGCCTTTGCTGCCGGATACTCATCGGAATGCACCGGTGTCACCTTGACATCCATGCCGGCTGCGCGGAAGATCTCGCACGCGAACTCATACCAGGAGCAAAGTCCCTCGTTTGTCGCATGGTATCTGCCATATTTGTCGGTCTGGATCATATCCACAAGGAGTCTTGCGAGATCGTAGGTGTAGGTCGGGGATCCGATCTGGTCATCAACGACAGATGCGGCTCCACGTTCCTTTCCGATCCGCAGCATGGTCTTAATGAAGTTCTTGCCGTTTACGCCGAATACCCAGGCAATGCGGACGGTAAAGAATTTCTCCACCAGCTCCTCAACTGCAAGCTCACCTTCGTACTTTGTCTGTCCGTAAACATTTAACGGATGTCTCTCATCATCCGGCTCCCATGGGCGGGTTCCCTGTCCATCAAACACATAGTCTGTGCTGATGTACATCATCTTGATGCCGAGCTTTTTGCAGACTTCCGCGATATTTCTTGTTCCGCCTGCGTTGACCTTCCGGCACACCTCGATATTGTCCTCCGCCGCGTCAACTGCTGTATAAGCGGCACAGTGGATGACCGCTTCGACATTTGCCTCCGTAATCACACGGTCGCATGCCTCTTTATCGGTAATATCCATCTCTGCAAGATCGACTCCGACCGGAGTCAGACCGCGTTTTTCCATCTCATTTACAACGTCATGACCAAGCTGGCCTTTTACGCCTGTTACTAAAACTCTCATGTTCGCGTTATTCCTTTCACCTGAAAGTGCCTTACTTTAAATCTTTACCAAGGCGGTCGCCGTACATATTATCAAAGTAATTGCTGTACTCACCGCTTAAGATGTGCTTCCACCAGTCTTCGTTGTCCAGATACCACTGGATCGTCTGCTGGATACCGGTATCAAAGTTGTATTTCGGCTTCCAGCCAAGCTCTGTCTCAAGCTTTGTCGGGTCGATGGCGTAACGTCTGTCATGGCCCGGGCGGTCTGTTACGAATTTAATGAGGCTCTCCGGCTTATTTAATGCCTTTAAGATCGTCTTAACGACCTCCAGGTTTGTTCTCTCATTGTGTCCGCCGACGTTATAAACCTCACCGACACGTCCGTTGTGGATGATCAGGTCGATGGCCTCACAGTGGTCGGAAACATGGAGCCAGTCACGGACATTCTCGCCTGTTCCGTATACCGGAAGCGCCTCGTCAGCAAGAGCACGGCTGATCATCAGCGGGATCAGCTTCTCCGGGAAGTGGTACGGGCCGTAGTTGTTGGAGCAGCGGGAGATCGTCACCGGGAGTCCGTAGGTTCTGTGGTAAGCGAGAACGAAAAGGTCAGCGCTTGCCTTGGAGGAAGAGTACGGGCTGGAGGTGTGGAGCGGTGTCTCCTCTGTGAAGAAGAGATCCGGGCGGTCCAACGGAAGATCTCCGTAGACCTCATCGGTGGAAACCTGATGGTAACGCTTGATCCCGTAGGTGCGGCATGCGTCAAGCAGCGTTGTAGTTCCCATAACATTTGTGCGGACAAAGCTCTCCGGATCTACAACGGAACGGTCAACATGGCTCTCCGCTGCGAAGTTTACAACGATATCCGGTTTTTCTTTTTCGAAGAGGTCGAATACGAATTTACGGTCTGCGATGTCGCCCTTTACGAACTTGTAGTTCGGCTTGTTCTCGACCGGCTTTAATGTCTCAAGATTTCCGGCGTATGTTAAGAGATCGAGGTTTACGATCTGGTACTCCGGGTATTTGTTTACCATATGGTGGATGAAGTTGCCGCCGATAAATCCGGCGCCGCCTGTTACGATGATTTTCATGTGTTTATTTCTCCTTCATGAACATGATCCTGACTGCAAAATTTTCATACAGGAATACACTCAGCTCATGTTCCATCCTTTCCTGTATCAGTTCAGAAGCTTTCACTCAAACGCTTTGTGTTTGGGCGTGAGTGCGCTGAAATCCTGCTGTTTCTTTTCGTTTTACTTATCTGCGTGTCCCGGCAGTTTGTCAATATATTTTCCGTCGATAACATCCTTTAAGTACTGGCCATACTGGTTCTTCTTGTAGATCTCGTATGCGGCCATAACCTCTTCCTTGGAAATCCAGCCATTTGTGTAGGCGATCTCTTCCAGGCACGCGATCTTTCTGTGCTGGTGGGTCTCGATGGTCTTGACGAAGTTTGTGGCCTCAACTAAGGACTCGTGGGTACCGGTATCCAGCCATGTGAAGCCCTGACCTAAGAGTGTTACATCAAGCTCACCGTTCTCAAGGTAGATCCGGTTCAGGTCTGTGATCTCAAGTTCGCCTCTTGCGGATGGTTTTAAGTTCTTTGCGTACTCCACAACGCGGTTGTCGTAGAAATAAAGACCGGTTACGCAGTAGTTGGACTTCGGCTTCTCCGGCTTCTCCTCGATAGAGATCGCCTTTCCTGTCTCGTCGAACTCAACGATACCGAAACGCTCCGGATCATCTACATAGTAGCCGAATACGGTTGCGCCTTTCTCCTTCTCTGCGGCTGCGCGGAGACGCTTCTTTAAGCCCTGTCCGTGGAAGATATTATCTCCTAAGATCATCGCAACAGAGTCACCATTGATGAATTTTTCACCGATGATGAACGCCTGGGCAAGTCCGTCCGGACTCGGCTGTACAGCGTAGGATAAGTTCACGCCGAACTGCTTTCCGTCACCTAACAGTGCCTCGAATCTCGGGGTATCGTCCGGTGTGGAGATGATGAGGATATCTCTGATTCCTGCGTTCATCAGCACGGATAACGGATAATAGATCATTGGTTTATCATAAATTGGTAAAAGCTGTTTGGAAGTTACCTTCGTGAGCGGGTACAGTCTTGTGCCGCTTCCGCCGGCAAGTATGATTCCTTTCATATGCTCTCCTTTTCTCATCTGTTTTTGGGCACACTACGCCCTATACTGGGGTCATTATAGCATAAATGCCTTTTCTTTTAAAGGTACTTCCTCTTATAATTCTCTTAAAAAACATGAAGATTTTTGTGGATTTTTTATAATTTCCCCCATATTTCACATCATACCTATAATGTTGGCTGTCCGTTTTCCTCTGCAGACATCTATTTTTCCTTCTGACTCCTTTCTTAACTGTCCCTGCACCTTCTTCGACATTCATTTCCCTTTGCAGTTCTATTCTTAAATATTCTTATAGACTATCCCTTTGTTTAAGAAAATTCGCTGAAATCATACCACAGGACCATACTTAAAAACCGTAACTTTTCCCAATTGCAAATCTTATAAAAATATGTTAGAACCTATATTATATTTTTTCTGGAGGATGTATCTACATATGAATAATCGTCTTTTCAGCCGGAACGACCTGGTGCGCCTGATCATCCCCCTGATCGTGGATCAGTTTTTACAGGTCGCCGTCGGTCTTTCCGACTCCATCATGGTCGCCCGGGTCGGGGAAGCCGCCGTCTCCGGTGTTTCTCTGGTCGACACGGTCATGCTTCTCATCATCAATATCTTCACGGCTCTCGCCACCGGCGGCGCGGTGATCGCCGGGCAGTATCTTGGAAGAAAAGATCCGAAGACCGGCTGTGAGGCGACCGCTCAGCTTTTTAACTTCACCTTCCTGTTCTCGATCTTTATTATGATCCTTGGCTATCTCGGACAGAACGTGATCCTGTACCATGTATTCGGAAAGATCGAGCCGGAAGTCATGAAGGACAGTCGTACCTACCTGCTGATCGTCCTGTCTTCCATCCCAATGATCGCCATGTACAATGCGGGAGCCGCGATCTTCCGTGCTATGGGAAATTCCAATATCGCCATGAAGACCTCACTACTCATGAACTCCATCAATGTATTCGGAAACGCACTTTTAATCTTCGGATTCCACCGCGGTGTCGAGGGGGTTGCGATCCCGACGGTCGTGTCCCGGGGTGTTGCCTGCGTGGTGATTCTTATTTTGTTAAACAACCAGGAACATGAACTTCACATTTTGCACCCATATCCGTTTAAGATCAAGTGGAATGTGCTGAAAAAGATCCTCTATATCGGAATTCCGAACGGCCTGGAGAACAGTATGTTCCAGCTTGGAAAGATCGCCGTTTTAAGTCTCGTCTCCGGTCTCGGAACCGCATCCCTGGCGGCGAACGCGGTCGGCAATAATATCGCGAACTTTGCGATCCTGCCCGGCATGTCCTTCGGCTTTGCTCTCCTCACGGTCTGCGCCCAGTGCGTCGGAGCGGGAGATTTCGAGCAGGTAAAATATTACACAAAGCATATGATGCGCGTTGAGTATCTCTGCCTGATCGCGTCAAACCTCATCGTGATCCTGGCGCTGCCGTTTATCCTGTCGGTCTACAATCTCTCCGACGAGGCCGCTCAGTATGCAAACGATATTATCCTGTATCATGCTGCCTGCGTTGTGACGATCTGGCCGCTGTCCTTCACGCTGCCGAATACGCTGCGCGCCGCGGCGGATGTGAAGGTCACCATGGTGCTCTCCATCATCTCCATGTGGGTGTTCCGGTTTGGTTTCAGCTACCTGCTGACCATGGTGTTCCATATGGGAATCTTCGGTGTCTGGGTTGCCATGACCATCGACTGGC
This sequence comes from Clostridium sp. MCC328, assembly GCF_018785465.1. Classification (NCBI taxonomy): domain Bacteria; kingdom Bacillati; phylum Bacillota; class Clostridia; order Eubacteriales; family Clostridiaceae; genus Clostridium; species Clostridium sp. MCC328. Next base: position 25,219 of record NZ_WQPW01000078.1, on the reverse strand, counting down.
TTGTCCGCGGGATCTTCTTTGTCTGCAGGTATAAGAGCGGACGATGGCAGAAGATTATTTTCTCATAAAGAGAATGTGCCTTTTGTGAAATAGGGAATTTCTTGGAATTTCCCATTTTTTTCAAGTCGAACGTCCATGAGACTTGACGCGTAATTCTGGTCAGCGCAAGCTGACATATTCTTTACAGAATCACTGCGCATCCTCGCGGAGCGTTTCTCTCAGTCGGAGACCTAACTCCCACTGAGACTAATTTGTTATGACTCACCACCTGAAGAGGTGGGAGTCTTCTCGACTGAGATAAAAAATACCTTCGAAGATCATTTCTGGTCCTCGAAGGTATTTTTTAATTAGTTCTCATTCATCTTCGCAAGCTTCGCCGCCTGATCCGCCGCAATAAGGCTGTCGATCAGCTCCTGAATATCGCCGTCCATGATGGCATCGATCTTATAGAGTGTCAGCTTGATCCTGTGGTCTGTCACACGTCCCTGTGGGAAGTTGTAGGTACGGATCTTCTCAGAGCGGTCGCCGGTACCGATCTGGCTGCGGCGCTCTGCCGCTTCCTCATTCTGACGTTTCTCAAGCTCCATATCATATAACTTGGAACGCAGTAAGCGGAAGGCTTTTTCCTTATTCTGCAGCTGGGATTTTTCTGTCTGGCTGTAGATCACGATTCCTGTCGGAATGTGAGTTAAACGTACCGCGGAGTCAGTGGTGTTGACACACTGTCCGCCGTTACCAGACGCACGCATAACATCGATACGGATATCCTTATCATCAATCACAACATCAAACTCTTCTGCCTCCGGCATGATCGCAACGGTTGCGGTAGAGGTATGGATCCGTCCGCCGGACTCTGTCTCCGGGACACGCTGTACACGGTGAACGCCGCTCTCGTATTTTAACTTGGAGTAAGCGCCGTGTCCGGTGATCATGAACTCAACTTCCTTCATTCCGCCGATGCCGCTCTCACTGACGTTGATCATCTCTGTCTTCCAGTGCTGGCTCTCCGCATAGTGCACATACATGCGGTATAACTCGGAAGCGAATAACGCTGCCTCGTCTCCGCCTGCACCGGCACGGATCTCGACGATTACGTTCTTCTCATCGTTCGGGTCTTTCGGGAGAAGCAGGATCTTTAACTCCTGTTCCAGCTCCTCGATCCTCTTCTTCGCGTCGGCGAGTTCTTCTTTTGCCAGCTCCTTCATCTCCTCGTCGCTCTCCTCGTCGAGAAGTGCAAGACTGTCCTCCACATCCTGTTTCGCCTGTTTATACTGCTTATATGCGTCAACGATCGGCGCCAGGTCTGCCTGCTCTTTCATCAGTTTGCGGAACTTTCTCTGATCTTCCGCTACCGACGGGTTATTTAATTCCAGCATTAACTCTTCGTAATGCCGAAGCATATCATCCAAACGGTCAAACATCTATAAAACCTCCTCATACGCCTGTGGTCTGCCAGGCTCCGCACACAACGCGGTCTTTTCCTGCCAGATCCTGAATCACTCTTGTATCCTTAAAGCCATGGTTATCCAGCAGTTCCTTCACCACCATCCCCTGGTCATATCCGATTTCAAAATACACATGTCCTCCCGGCGTCAGATGTTTGGCACATTCTTCTGCCAGAATTCTGTAAAAATAAAGCCCGTCCGCAGTCCCGTCAAGGGCTCCCCGGGGCTCATGGTCCCGTACTTCCGGTTCCAGCTCCTCGATAACTGCGCTGGGGATGTAGGGTGGGTTGGAGACAATCACATTGAATTGTTCTGTCCCCCGGAAGCTGCTGAACATGTCGCTGCGGCGGAATGTTACACCCGTCTGCGACACCCTGCGGACTTCGGAAACCATACGTTCTTCAGAATTGTCCTGTTTATTCTGATTGTTTGTCAGATTCGTGCAATTCTGTATTTGTTCTGTTCTGCTGTTGACTGCATCATTATTTACATCGTTGTTTTCAAGAATCTCTTCTGAATTTCTTTTTGCAACCTTTAACGCCTCTTCCGAGATATCCGCGCCTTCCACATGCGCATATCCGCCAAGCTTCTTCAAGCTCACCGCAATACAGCCGGATCCAGTACACATATCAAGGATCGAAATATCCTTATCCTTCTGCTCCTGCAGCACAAGCTCCACCAGCGTCTCCGTATCCTGCCTCGGGATCAGCACATGTTCATTCACGAAAAATGTGAGTCCCATGAACTCCTGCTGTCCTAAGATCTGCTGGAGCGGGATGCGGGACGCGCGTTTTTCCAATGTGTTCTCATACGCTGACAGTTTCTCTTTCAGCCACAGTTCTACACAGTCCAGCGCGTTTTTGCTCTCCAAAGAATTACCAGTCTGCTCTTGAGCAGCCATTTTCTGTGCCGTGCTTCCGGCAATATTCTCCCTTGCGCAAAGAAAATACTGCGCTCTGGAGATCCCGAAGATCTCCTCAAACAGGTACCAAGCGTCAAGATCCGCCTCCACGATCCCCGCATTCTTTAGGATCTTTTTTCCGTAGTTTAGGATATCTGCCCAGATCTTAAATTCACGCACGCTATTTCCCGCGCATAGATCATCTCCGGACCGGCCTGTTCCAGCCCCGACAGCGTTCTTCATCTCGCTCATGCCGTTATCTCCTGCGCGTTCTTCCCTGTCTGATCTTCTCTCTCAAAATATCCTGCCGGATACTGCTCCGGGAAATTTTCTTCCAGATATTTCTTCCAGTCAAACACAGCCTCGACCGCGACGATCGCTACCTCGATCATCGAGTCATCCGGCTCCTTTGTCGTAAGTCCCTGCATCCACATGCCAGGACGACTGACGATGTCCATGATCTTCGAATTGCTGGTTCCTGCAAGGCGGAGCACCTCATAGGAGACACCCGCGATCACCGGGATCAGGACAATCCGGCTGACGATCCGAAGCCAGATCGTATCTACACGGACCACCATGAAGAACAGGATGCTGATCACCATAACGATCAGAAGGAAGCTCGTTCCGCAGCGCTTATGCTCTTTGGAACTCTTTCTGACGTTCTCCACGTTGAGTACAAGACCATGCTCTAAGCAGTTGATGCATTTATGTTCCGATCCGTGGTACATGAACGTCCGCTTGATGTCCTCCATCCGTGAGATCACCTTAATGTAGGTGATGAAAATCGCAATTCGGATACAGCCTTCAAGAATCGCCATCACAGTCTCAGAGTGGATAAATTTCCGGAAGATTCCCGCGATCAAAAGCGGAAGTACCATAAAGATCGCAATCGCCATAAAGATGGAGAATACCATCACCGCCGACATAACGACATTATCTACTTTTTCACCAAATGTATCGATCAAAAATTTCTCGAACTTTCCCGGTTCCTCGTCCTCCTCATCGTCCTCAAAGAAGCTTGCCGACCATGTCAGGGAACGCATTCCCAGGATCATGGAGTCCGCGAAACTAAAGATTCCTCTCACAAACGGCAGGGAGAAAAACTTTACTTTTTCTGTCATGCTCACATAGGTATCTTTCTTGACAACGATCTCGCCGTCCGGCTTTCTGACAGCCGTGGCGTAATTGTCCTTGTTCTTCATCATGATACCCTCTAATACTGCCTGTCCCCCGATACCGGAATATTTCAAGATTTTACCTCCATATATGTCTCATAGTGTCATACACGAATCGCTCCGCACTGCGTGCTCCCGCGATTCTCCACAAACATTCACAATCCGCTCATTTTTCTTACGAAAAATGGCTGCTTGTTCATGTTTGTGCGGGAATCAAAGATAAAAAATCCCCTGTAAGCAAGCTTGCGTTGATTTTTTCTCCTTGATTCCCTGTATGACAAAAAAGGCTGAGTTTTCAGAGTTATCCAAAAGCTCAACCTTTCACTAATCAAACCTTATTTGTCTGTTTTCATACCATACTTACGGTTGAACATCTCGATACGTCCGCGAGCGGAAGCAGCCTTCTGCTGACCAGTATAGAATGAATGGCATTTGGAACAGATTTCTACGTGAATGTCTTTCTTGGTAGAACCAGTTACAAATTCATTACCGCAGTTACAAACGACCTTGGCCTGATAGTAATTTGGGTGGATTCCCTGTTTCATGATTTTCACCTCTTTAAAATTTTTGGTACATGACTGACAGTCACGTTACGTTAATAAAAAATAATACAGCTTTACAGCCATATGTCCTGTTCCGCCAGAACAGCTTAATAATTATAGCATATGCATACTGCTAATGCAAGTATATTTTCCGCGGTTTTCATGATTTTTGCAGGTTATCCACAATGACCGCAGGCAGCCCGTCATTTTTCCACTTCCCGCTGCTACTGTTCCACAGATTCACAGACATAGAGGGAACATACCTCACCGTTAAAGACCTGGGCACCCGCGTAGAGAGGCTCCCTGTCGTACGTATAGGCAACACTCTTAATATATAGAAGTGGAGCTCCTTTCTTTACTTTCATCAACTTTGCCTCTGCTGCTGTGGCCCGGCATAACTCGATCTGCTTTTCTGACGTGATAACACGCACCTTCGCCTCCTCCTGAAGGCATTCAAACAGAGAGTTATCATCAAACTTCTTCTCCAGGAGGAATGAGTATTTCACTGGGAAATAGTTTCTCTCGATCGTCACCGGTTCACCATCGGCTGTCCGCAGCCGGGAAATATAGATCACGTATGCTCCCGGCTCCAGATTTAACTGTTTCCGAATCTTTTCATCAGCGTGAACCAGCTTGTTCTCCAGCATCTGTCCGCCCGGTTTCATATTCATATGATGACACATCTCTGAGAAACTCTGAAGGTTTTTAATATCTTTCGCAAATTTCTGGCGACAGATAAAAGTTCCCTTTCCCTGTTTTTTCTCGACCAGTCCCTGACTTACCAGATCATCCACAGCTCTGCGGATCGTGATCCGGCTCACTTTATACTGTTCTGCCAGTTCCGCCTCCGTTGGAATTCTTCCTGTTGCATTGTATACTCCGTTTTCAATATCGCGTTTTAGACATTCTACGACCTGTACATATAATGGAACAATGCTGTTTGGATTCATATTTATTTCCATACACCCCTCCTTCTACCCCATTCTTTCAGAGCAGTTAATTATACTAATTAGATATATAATGTTATATACACTATAATACTATTTGTACTATTAGATAGCAAGATATTTTTTCTCTTCGCCTTGTATTTCTAATTTTTTTCTCAAACACAAAACAGGCTGACATCCACATTCCGTAGGCATCAACCTGTCTTATATCTCATTTGTAATTCAAGTCAAACAGCTGTGAGACTGGGCTCCCACGGGGACGCATTTACCAGTATTCACCACTTGAAAGAGGTGAAAGTCTTCTCTGACTGAGATAAATTAATGAGCAATTAATAATCAAATTTCCACATGTAACGACGATAGGTCATCGGATGCATTCTCACATCTGCCATCGCAGAGATGAACTGTTTGGAGATCGGGTGGAACAGAAGAGAGTTAAAGTACTCTGCAACTCTCTCATCCAACTCACCTAAGCCCAGCTCCTCGGCATCAATGATCCAGTGATGTCCGCCGAACTGATTTAAGAAGCGCTCGGCTCTCTCATCCACCGGACGTGTGCGTCCAACGCTCTTAAATAACAGAATTGCCAGATCCTTGTCGCATGTCTCAAATGCGCCATGGAAATATTCACCGGAGTGGATCGGAACACAGTGGACGGTCTGCATCTCCTGGAAGAAGCAGAATGCGTCAGAATAGGAAACTTCCCATGCAGCTCCGCTGGACATTACGTTCCATACGGTGTCATCCTTATATGTCATGGCGAATTTTGCTGCTTCCGCGCGAACATCCTTGTATGCCTTACCGTAGATCGTCTCTAACTTCTCGAAAGCTTCCAGAGCCTGATCATATGCCTCATAATTATCGTACTCTTTTAAGAGCCAGAACGCGATCTTTAATGCTGTACCCTGACTGTTGTAATGAACAAGTGTCGGGTCCTTATACCACTCGTCTGCGTGATAATATGTTACATAATAATCAGCTGTCTGGGCTGTCAGGGAATCCGCGTAACCGGATAATCCGATGGTGACTGCGCCCTTTGCCTTAGCCACTTTCAGCGCTTCTACGGTCTCTGCCGTCGCCTTTGTGGATGTGCCGATCACAAGAGTGTTTTTATCTACGTTCTTCGGGGTCGCATTGACGAACTCGCTGCTGTTGTAACCCTGAACACGGATGGAACTCTCCTGATTTAATAAAAAGCGTGCCGGATAGGAAGATGCGAAAGAGCCTCCGCAGGCTACAAAGATCACCTGCTTTAAGCCGCCGTTTTTATCCAGATCTGCTTTTGCCTTTGTCATCACATTGATGACTTCCTGCATCCCTTTGATCATAGAAATATCCTCTCTTTCTTACAATTGATTTTTATCCACGGAGTGCTTTGGTTGCCTGCTCATCTACATGGTAATCAACTCCATCGGATACAACAACCACACCGTATTCCTTCTTTGCTGCCTCTGCAGATACTTTTTTCTCTCTAACGTCCTTCAATACCTTTTCCGGATCACGTTTCATCGGATCACCGTAACCGCCGGCACCAGGTGTTGTAACACGGATCACATCGCCCTTCTTTAACGGGAAGCTTGTCGTCTTATGGCCCATCTTTGTGACGGTGCCGTCTGTCGCAACGCGGTAGAATGCGCCTGCTGCGCCCTCTTTGCCGCCTGCAAGTCCCCACGGATGGAATTTATGACGATCACCGAGTCCTGTGTATGCCACATCATCCTGCAGCACTTCAAGTTCACGCTCAATTCCAAGACCGCCGCGGAACTGACCTGCTCCGCCCGTATCTTCCTTCAGTTCATATTTTCTGGCAAGGATCTTCGTGAACTCCATCTCTGTTGCCTCGATCGGCATGTTGGATGTATTCGTCATATTTACCTGAACACCCGACAGACCGTCTAAGCCCTTGGAAGCTCCGCCGCCTCCGGCGATAACCTCATGGAAGATAAATACGCTGTCTGTACCGATCGCACCTTCACCAGCTAAGATCGTCGTGGTGCACGCGCCGTTTCCTGCGGTAACCACGGTATCCGGGAAGATCGGAGCCAGGGCACCGAAGATCGCGTCCGGAATTCTCTGCTGGCAGTCGATCTGCGCGCCGATCGGGCTCGGCTCTGTCGGATTTACAATGCAGCCCTTCGGAGCAATGATCTTGATCGCACGGTTGATTCCCTCATTGGCTGGGATATCGTCGCCCATCAGGGCTTTTACTGCGAAAAATACTGCCGCTTTTGTACACGGATACGGTACGTTGATCGGAGCTTTGATCTGATCTGCAGTTCCTGTAAAATCGATCGTTAAATTGTCGCCCTTGATGGTTACTTTTACTTTGATCGGAAGCGGATCCGGATATTTGTCTCCGCAGCCGTCTACATAGTCCGTGTAGTTATACTCGCCGTCCGGAAGCTCTGCAACGACAGCGCGGACACGACGCTCGGAGTAGCCTACCAGTTCCTTCATGCACGCAATCAGGTCATCCTGGTAGCGGGCATATGCCTCCTGGATTCTCTGCACACCGATCAGGTTTGCAGACATCTGTGCAGTCAGGTCTCCCTCACGTTCCTGTGGAACACGGGTATTGTCAAGGAGGAGATCAAGAACGCTGCTGATCGTCTCGTTATTTTCGCGGATACGGATCACCGGAATACGGATACCTTCCTGGAATAAGCTGTCAGCGTCACCGGATGTGGAACCCGGTACTTTACCGCCGATATCGGAATGATGGGCAATGTTTGCGATCCAGCCCACCAGCTTGTCGCCTACAAAGGCCGGAGCCGCGATTACAATATCCGGCAGGTGGTTGCCGCCGCCGTGATACGGGTCGTTAGCGATAAACATATCGCCCGGGCGGACATTTTCTTTTCCGAATTTTTCATAAATATTTGGAACTACACTCAGCATGGAGCCTAACAGTGCAGCTAAACTTTCTACCTGCGCAACGCTGTTTCCATCCGGATCGATCACAGCCGTACAAACGTCACGGCGTTCCTTCATATTGGTGGAGTATGCACTGCGGACAATGATTCCGTAAGTCTCCTCAGCAATGGACATCAGGAGATTGCGGACAACCTCAACAGTTACGGTATCGATCTGCTTTGCCATCTTACTTCTCCTCCTCATCACGAATCTTTAAGTTATGATATCCATCTACATGGATCGTCCAGCCCTTCGGCACTACAAGTGTGGTATCCATCTGTTCGCAGATACACGGACCTGGGATCGCCTGACCCGGAACGAATTCTTCTCTTAAGTATACCGGAGTCTCAATATACTCGTCGCTGTTCTGGAAGAGGACCTGACGGACTTCGATCGGTGCCGGGATCGGTGCTTCCGGATGAAGCTCTGATGCCTTAAGATCCGGTTTGTCGATCACGCCGATCGCGGAAACACGGTAACTTACAAACTGAACGATTGCGTCTTCCTTGCAGTAACCGTAGCTTCTCTTGTGCTCTGCATGGAAATCAGCCAGTGCTTTCTTTAATGTCTCCTCTGTCATCTTTCCAGCCGGTACCGGAATGCTGATCTCGAAGTTCTGACGCTGATAACGCATATCAATAGCAAACTCAAAGTAGCGGCGGTCTGCCGGAACACCTTCTTTGTCTAAAAGACCGGTTCCCTGTTTTACCATATTGTCAAACTGCTCGTTGATGCTGTCTAAGTTGTCAGCCTCACCGTTCATAACTTTTGTTCTGGATAAGTCAAACTTTGTATCAGCTAAGAGTAAACCTAAGCTGCAGAGTGTGCCCGGATGCGGCGGAATAAGAACTTCCTTCATTCCCAGTTCTTTTGCTACTTCGCACGCATGGAGCGGACCTGCGCCGCCGAATGCCATCAGGCTGAATTCGCGGACATCGTAGCCTTTTTCTACGGATACGCTTCGGATCGCACGGACCATGTTGGAGTTAACTACGGTGATGATTCCGTTTGCTGCACGTTTCATATCAAGATTAGATTTATCACAGATCTTTGTCTTGATCGCATTCTTTGCCAGCTCAATATCCACGTCCATTCTGCCGCCGAGGATCTTCTTCTGGTTCAGTTTTCCTAAGACGATGTTTGCATCTGTTACGCACGGATTCTCGCCGCCGCGCATGTAGCATGCCGGTCCAGGAGTTGCGCCGGCACTCTTCGGTCCTACCTTTAACGCGCCGCCGTCATCGATCTTTGCGATGGAGCCGCCGCCGGCACCGATGGTGATGATGTTGATCATCGGGATTCTTGCCGGATATCCCTCAACGTAACGCTCGTTGGATACCTGCGGTGTATAGTTCTCGATCAGAGAAATATCTGCGCTGGTACCGCCCATATCGAATGTAATGATCTTGTCTGCTTCGCACTGTTTGCCGATATAAGCCGCTGCGATAACGCCGGCACTCGGTCCGGATAACGCGGTCTTGATCGGGCAGTCGATCGTCTCTTTAATGGAAATGATGGAACCGTTGGACTGTGTTACATACGGCTCAACCTTGATGCCGAGCTGTGCGATAGACTCGCGGAAGTTGTTTACATACTTCTTCATAACCGGTCCTAAGTAGCTGTTCATGACCGTTGTACTCATACGGCTGAACTCACGGAACTCCGGTGCCAGCTTGCTGGAAATCGTTACGTAAGCTTCCGGGAACTCCTCATGAATGATCTCTTCGATTCTTTCCTCATGAACCGGATTGATGAAGGAGAAGAGGGTGCACACTGCGATAGCAGCAACTCCCTGGGCTTTTAAGTAGCGGACCACTTCTCTGGTCTCTTCCTCATCAAGCGGTGTCTCAATGCTGCCGTCATAGCGGATACGCTCTGTAACGGTGCAGTTTAAGCCAGACGGAACTAACGGATACGGCTTCTGTGCCTGGAGGTTGTAAAGAGACGGACGGCGCTGTGTTCCGATCTCCATCAGGTCTTTAAATCCCTTTGTGGTGATAAGACCAAGGCGGCAGCCTTTCTTTTCGATCAGCGCATTGGTTCCTACTGTGGTACCATGTGCCAGATAGCTGACTGTCTCCGGTTTTGCCTTCTTTATCTCTAATACATCCTGCACACCTTTTACAATTGCCTTGGACGGGTCTGCCGGTGTAGAACTGTCCTTATAATTGAACAATTCGCCGGTTTCCTGATCAAAAACAGAGAAATCTGTAAACGTTCCTCCAACGTCTACGCCAATCATATAAGACATATTATTTCCTCCCATGTATTGGTTGTTTGTAAGCTGCTCTCTCCGAGCATGACTATTTGCATGTCCGGCGCTTCAAGTTGACTTCATACAGCTTGTATTGTTATATATCATTATATATTCTTTAATGATAAAATACTTTATTTTCGACCATTTGTCAATACTATTCTTCATTTCTTTCTCATAACAAGCTGCTCCGATTCTTTCAAGTCGAATGTCCGTGAGACTTGGCGCGTGATTCTTGTCAGCGAAGCCGACATATTCCTATCAGAATCACTGTGCATCCTCGCGGAGCATTTATCTTAGTCGGAGACCTAACTCACACTGAGACAAATTTGCTGCGACTCACCACTTAAAAGAGATGGGAGTTTTCTCGACTAAGATAAATCTTTATACACCTGCGCATATACAGAATCCGGCACTTGAACGCCTCCACCAAAAGCGCCTTTGATCAGACATGTTTTTGCTGAAAAAGCTGCGGCAGTCTTTAATGCTACTGGCAAAATCTTCATTCTTATTTCCGGATCTTCCCAATTTGCTTCTGACTCCTCTTCTAATTTTTTCAAAATTGTCACCAACATGGCCGTCGCAAAGCTGTCTCCCGCCCCCATTGTGTCCACAGGGATCACATAGTCCGGCAGTTGACGGTAAAAATGGTGTCCATCATAAACTGTCGCACCTTTGCTTCCGCGGGTAGCTGTCACAACCCCACAGCCTTTTTCATGCAGTTTTCCGCACAACCTTTCCGTTGCTTCATCGCTTAAATCACTGCAGGAAAGGAACGCAAAATCGATATACGGGCAGACACGGTCCACACGGTCCTCCTCATTCCAGCGATAAGAAAAGTCGTAGCTTACAAATGGTGAAAGCACATGCAGATCAGGAAGCAGATCATCCGTAAATCCATTATTTGTCGTATGGATCAGATCAAAGCCGTCCGCATACTCAAGATCCTCTTTCTCAAGACGGATCGGATGTTTCTGGATTACTCCGCCTTTATTGCTTCCCTTAAACACACGGTCCCCATCGACGATCATCACTCTCGCAAAACCATTTTCTCCGGCATAGCTGCGACAATGGCTGTATCCAACGCTATGGGCGTCGAGTGATGCCTTCACATGACCGGCAATCGCGTCATTTCCAAAAACGCCCATAAAATCTGATTTTACGCCAAGCATACCTGCGTATACCGCAAAATTAACTGCCTGCCCACCTGGATACATCGTCCTCTCATTCAGGTAGATATCACACACATTGTCACCCAAACCCAAAACCTTAACCATTTTTGTATCCTCTTTTTTTACTCAAACAAAAATTTTACCTGGCAGCCAGTCACTTCTGCCGCCCCTGTGGCTACCATGTCCACACCTGTAAAAAATTCTCTGAGATCATCACTGCGAATGTCTTCCTGCTGCTTTACAGTCACCAGGATCTTCGTCAGTTCCGGAACCTTAACCATATCCTCATCGCCTGTTTCCATGATTCTCGTCTCATAGCCAACCTTATCGAATATATCTTTGTTCCCATATGCCAGACCCAGAGTGAAAAATTCCAGCGCCTCTAATGCATTTCCATTTTTGGACAGGGCTTTACCTGTCTGTCTTTGTGCTAATCCATCGTCACACAGACCGGTAAACTCAACCTGCACTTTCCGGGACTTGTTAAAATCAGACAGCTTACTCTCCATATCCATTTTTTGTGCAGACATTTCCCCGTTCTCTACAGTTTTCCTTGCAAGGAGCGGCAGATATGAATATGCTTTTCTCTTTTCCTCAAACTCTTTCCGAACCTGCTCCAAAAGAAGCGGCTGTTCAAATAACTCAGCTCCCGTCAGTGCCATTACCTTTGCCGCTACCAGCATTCCCTTCATGCAGATATCACTGCGCCCTTGGGCAACCTCCTGCCAGGAATGTCCCAACGTATCCTTTATATAGCACGCTGCCACGCACTGTACGGTAGGCGTTGCAAAGCTTACATCGCAAATATCTGTTGAACCAGGCTTATGGACATTAATTTCGCGGAATGGATACAATACATCATTATACGGCTTTCCTTTCACCTGCCTGATAATATCTTCTGCCTGTTCCTCATACAACAGTCGCATTAAATCGAAGGTTGCCTGTTCTCCGTTTTCCGGAAGAGCCTGATGCATATGTTCTGCATATTTCCAGTCTGCTTCCGTCATTGGAACAGTGCCCACTATCTGGTATTTTTTATACATAGTGCGTTCCAGCGTCCGGTTCGGAAGCAGCTCGGTTGTTCCTGTCTTATAATCCGCCGTCAATACGCATCCGGTCATGACAGCCGCGCCGTATGCTGCCATATGTAATAGCTGAAATCCTTCTTTGACCTGGCTGCTCACATGAGCTCGATATGCATATAGAATCCGGGCTTCAGGTACTTCTCCATCGTTTGCATCATCGCCCGGTGAAAGAATTGTAGAACGTACGACAAAGCATGGATCGAGATAATGTCTGACATTTGTCGCGCCCATCAAAAAGATCTGCAGCGCATCAGCAGCGCGTTTTCCCTTAAAACTGTAAATTACTTTTTGCTGCGCGTGAAAGTTGATCGACCATATACCGTTATCGTCTGTCGGATGCCAACTGATCGCTGCGGCGCAATCATCAAATACTCCAGCCTGTTTCATCAGCACTTTTCCGGCACCGCCTTCCTCGGCCGGGCATCCATAAAAACGGACGGTTCCTTTTATTCCAGTTTCCTTTAAATGGTCTTTCACAGCGATCGCAGCAGCGACAGCCGCAGTTCCCAAGGTATGATGACCACACCCGTGTCCGTGTCCGCCCTCGATGATCGGTTCTCTTTCAATGGAATCTGCTTTCTGGCTCAGATTTGGAAGCGCGTCAAATTCTCCCATGAACCCGATTACGGGCTTTCCTTCACCCCAAGAGGCAATAAATGCGGTCGGCAGACCGGCAACCCCTTTTGTCACGGAAAAGCCTTCCTGTTCAAGAAGTGCTGAAAGGCGGGTAGAAGATTTATATTCTTCAAAAATTGGTTCCGCATAATCCCAGATATCAAGAGCAGCATGAATATACTGCTCCCTTTTATCTTCAATTGTCTTCAGAATACTTTCCTGTGTGTTCATCGTTTCCATTCCTCCATCCATGCAAATATCCCTGTTTGGTCACATCACGTCATTTTTCTTCATGCTTTGTTTCTGACTGCTGCTCTTCTGCCAGCCAACATAATACCTGATGTCCCGGTTCAACTGTTACAAACGGCGGTACTGTTTCTGAACATTCTTTTTTTGCATAAGGACAACGCTTATGAAAATGGCATCCTGATGGGGGATCGGCCGGATTTGGGACATCTCCCTGAAGAATGATCCGTTCCCGCTTTACCTCCGGATCAGGCATTGGAATTGCCGACAACAGAGCCTTTGTATATGGATGGACCGGATTCTCATATATCTGTTTTTTATCTGCTATCTCCACAACCCGTCCCAGGTACATAACAGCCACGCGATCGCAGATGTGATGTACAACACTGAGGTCATGAGAAATAAAGATATAAGTCAAATTCAGTTTGTCTTTCAATTCCTTCATCAGATTCAACACCTGCGCTCGTATGGAGACATCCAGTGCCGATACTGGCTCATCACAAATGATCAATTTAGGATTCACCGCCAGTGCTCTTGCGATCCCAAGACGCTGTCTTTGTCCACCGGAAAATTCATGCGGGAAGCGATTAATATACGCACGGTTAATCCCAACCAAATCCATGAGCTTATAAATTCTCTCTTCTTTTTCCTTGCCCTCGCAGATATGAAACACTTCGAGCGGTTCTCCGATAATTTCGCCAACCGTCAATCTTGGATTTAACGAGGCGCCCGGATCCTGAAACACGATCTGCATTTCCCTGCGTTTCAGACGCATTTCTTCTTTCTTTAATCCGCAGATATTAGTGCCTTCAAAAATGACTTCCCCGCTTGTTGGCTCTATCAATCGTAAAATACTTCTTCCGAGTGTTGACTTTCCACAGCCGCTTTCTCCGACAATTCCAAGAATTTCTCCCTGCTTTACCGATAAGTTAATGCCGTCCACGGCTTTTACGCTGCGGCAGTCCTTATTCAGAAAACCAGACTTAACTGAATAATATTTCTTTAAATTTCGTACTTCTAATAAATTCCCTGCCACCTATACCACCTGCTTTCGATTTTCATGTAAAAAGCATCGTACCTTGCGATCACCTATCTGATATAAATCGGGAACTTCTGTTTTGCATCTCTCCGTCGCATAAGGACAACGAGGCCAGAATCCACATCCGGCAGGCATGTCATACAGGCTTGGAACATTTCCTTTTATCACATATAATCTGTCCTTCTGATCGTTAATATTAGGAAGTGCGCTGATCAGACCCTGCGTATATGGATGCAGTGGATCTTTAAACAAGGAATGGACATCACAATATTCCATTACCCTCCCCGCGTACATCACAAGCACATAATCAGCCATTTCCGCAATAACACCCAAATCATGCGTGATCATCATAATAGATGTATTCAGCTTTTTCTGTAGTTTACGCATTAAATCTAAGATCTGCGCCTGGATCGTCACATCAAGAGCCGTTGTCGGTTCATCTGCGATCAAAAGTTCCGGATTGCAAGACAGCGCCATGGCAATCATAACCCTCTGGCGCATTCCTCCGCTCAGTTCATGTGGATATTCGTCCACTCTTTTCTCGGGAGACGGAATACCTACAAGCCTGAGCATTTCGATGGCGCGCTCTCTTACTTCCTTTTTTGAGACTTTCTCATGGGCAGTTATCATTTCTGAAATCTGGGTTCCAACTGTATAGACCGGGTTCAACGATGTCATCGGCTCCTGAAAAATCATCGCGATTTCTTTTCCACGGATTTTTTCCATCTGCTCCGCAGAATAATTCACAATATTTTCCCCTTTAAAGATAATCTCCCCATCTACAACCTTTCCTTCCGGAGGCAATAGCTTTAATATTGACATCGATGTAACGCTCTTTCCGCATCCCGACTCGCCTACGATACCAAGGGTTTCGCCTTTTCGTATGGTGAAATCAACTCCATCGACAGCAGGAACTTTTCCAGTTCGATCAAAGAAATATGTTTTCAGATCTTTTACCTGTAATATTACATCATCCTTCATTACACATTCCTCCCCGCATCTATTTTTTCTTGCTGTCCGCGTATTCAGGGAATAGTTTCAGATAATATATCATGGATTTTTCGAAATCCAGTACTCCTTTGACTGTGCAGTATTCATTGCTGGAATGCTGCCTGGATCCATGTCCCATACCGCCTGTGACGTATGGGATCCCCAATATCTTCTCGAACAGGAAATATGGTGCGGAACCCGGATTCCAGGGCCAGATCTGCGGTCTTGTTCCCATCAGCTCATATGTTTTCTTCAAGGTCTGAACAGAAGAAGAATGATAAGGTACGCTGGACGGATCATATGGCTTTCCATACTCCTCGATCTCGATATCCTGGAAGCCTCTGGAATCCAGATGTTTCCGTACTTTCTTCAGCATTTCGTCCGGCTTCATTCCCGGAACAAGGCGGATATCCATCTTAACCGTTACTTCGTGCGGTAAAAGTGTCTTTGAACCTTCACCGATATAGCCGCCTTTGATACCATCAATATTCAGAGTCGGAACCGTCAGCATCTTTTTCCACAGATCCAGACCGGTTAAGTCCCACTTGAATTTTTTGACGTCATACGCTGTTTTCCACTCTTCTTCATCCAGAAGGTCCGCGGAAGCAGCCAAAGCCTCGTCTTTTTCCTTTTCCAATGGTAAGATTCCATCATAAAAACCATCGATCAAAATTTCATTTTCATTCTCGCCGATCATCGATGAGAGCGCTTTTGTCATTCTCCACACAGGGTTCGCAACCCAGGCTGCAAAAGCGCCATGGATCCCTCGGTCTGTCGGACCGCCCCAGTCTCCGCCTTTTGACTTCAGTTCAAAGCTTACAATTCCCTTCACACCCATAAAGATGGAAGCAATTCTGTTTTCCTCTCCAAATGATGGGAAAAACATTGCATCGCAGTCTTTAAATTTATCCTTGTTGACTTCCAGGAACTCCTGGAGGGATTTGGAGGAAAGTTCCTCCTCCCCCTCTATCAGGAATACAAGGTTTACCGGAAGTTTTCCGGCAATTTTTTTATATGCCTTTATCGCTCTGAAGAAAGCGACTGTCGGTCCCTTTGTATTTACTGCACCACGACCGATAATGCAGTCTCCGTAATCTCTGAACGGATGGATTTCTGCTGCCCACGGATCTGAAATCCAGTCAGGCTCCTCAGCCGGAAGCACATCGTACATGCTGTAGATAAGAAGCGTGTGCTCTGCTTTTTCATCAATGCGACCGTAAACAATGGGATTACCAGGTGTCTCAATCAGCTCAGAAGTGCCGCCGCACTCTTCGATCATTTCCTTCACGCGTTCCGCTGTTTCCCGGATACCTTCCCCTGTCGCTGAAATGGATTTCATACGCATAAAATCCTGGACAGCCTTTAAGTCATTATCAAAATTCTCGTCAAGATATGTCAATACTTCCTCGATTTTCAGTCCTTCCATCGCTATGCTATCTCCTTTCCGTCCACGGATCAATCTGCAAGTTTCCATTTCCATACTTCGAAATTAAACCATACAAAATTCTCGATCGGAACTTCTGCTAAACGTTTTGAATATGCCCATAAATCATTCTGATGGTATAACCAGATATACGGCTGATCTTCTACTAATGCTTCCTGATATGCGTCATAGCACTTTTTCCGCTCTTCCTTTGTTACTTTAGAAGCGCCTTCGTTAGCCAGATCAAACCACTTTGGATCTTTTACAAGTGAATAGTTTCTTGCGTCATTCGGTTTTAAAATTACGCTGCTTTCGTTCGGATCGATATTACTTCCGCCTCCGAGAAGACCTAAATCAGCTTTTCCTTCGCGGAGCATCTGAAGTAATGTAGTGAAATCATATGTCTCAATTTTTACTTTCACACCGATTTTTTCAAGGTCCTGTTGGATTAGGAGCGCAGACTGCTCTCTTACCTGATTTCCTTTCGGAACGATCATCAGATACTCTTTGTCAAAATTAAATCCTGCTTCTTTCAGCATTGTCTCTGCTGCTTCCGGGTCATATGTATTAGGTTTCAGGTTCTCATCATAATACGGATGATATTTTGGCATCGGTCCGACAGCAACCTGACCTTCTCCCAGCATCAGCTGATCAACCATCACCTGTTTGTTGATCGCTTTATCAAATGCATTTCTCACCTTCGCGTCCTGGAAATCAGGATCCTCGTCAGACAGATTAAATAACATATACTGATAAGAATAATCTTCTACAGAAGCAGCCACAAGAGAGTCTGAGCCCTTGACAGTTGCCCAGTCGGATAACGGGATACTTCCCATGCCAACCACATCAATATCTCCATTTAAGAGTCCTGCTGTCAGGTTTGCTGCCGGCACAACACGAACGACTAATGTCTTAAAATCAGGGCATCCCTGATAATAGTCTTCAAATGCTTCCATCTCTAAAGTCTCACCTGCAGTATCTTTCACATATTTAAATGGTCCGGCACCAACTGGACTTGTCCAGAAAGAAGAGTTATTGATATCCGCATAATTCCCAGTATCTAAAATATGTTCCGGAAGAACATAAAGGAAGCTTAAGAATGCGTTTAAAATAGTATCCTGATCCTTCGGCTCTTTAAATGAAAATTTTACCGTGTAATCATCGACAGCTTCTACACCTACCTGATCTGTGTCTGCTGCAACGCCGTCATCATCGGTTCCCGCTAACACATTAAACGCGGAACGATAATAGTTATCCACATCTGGATTCGTCATTGCCTTACAGGTAAATACAATGTCATTTGCCGTCAGTTTTTCTCCGTCATGCCACAATGCATTTTCAGCTAATTTGAAAGTCATCGACTTGTTATCATCTGCTATTTGCCACTCAGTCGCAAGGCGGGGTTCGATAACTCCATCATGTGTTCTTGTAACCAGACGTTCAAATAATTGATCTGCTACCGCGTTTCCGTAATTTCCTGACGTATTGTAAATATTCAATGTGTCCCAGGAAGAAATAACTGCCATCGTTACTACTTCATCTTTAGGACCTTTCTGCGCTGTTTCTGTTCCCGTTTTTTCCGCTGCAGCCGTTGTTTCCGTTTTCCCTTCTGTCTGTGTGGTCGTTGTACCACTTCCTCCGCATCCGGACAGCGCTGTCATTGCCGCTAATAAAATTGCCAGCATTTTTGTCGTCTTCTTCATTTTCTTTTCTCCTCCTATAATTATTTTTTTGCTGTTTTCGGATCTAACGCATCCCGCAAACCGTTTCCAATAAAGTTAATCGAAAGAATTGTGATTACCAGTGCCAGTCCCGGCGGAACCCACATCCATGGACGGCTGGTCAAGATCGTGATGGACTGTGCATTATAAAGCATATTTCCCCAGGAAGCAGCCGGCGGCTGAACACCCATTCCAAGGAAGCTTAACGAAGATTCCAAAATAATCGCGGAGGCGATCCGAAATGTAATGGAAATAAAAATCGGAGCGACCGCGTTCGGAAGGATATATCTGGTAATGATCAACTTGTCTTTTGCTCCAATCGCCACAGCACCTTCAATGTAATCCTTTTCTCTTATGCTCAAAACACTTCCATAAATCTGTCTTGCGAATTTCGGCCATCCGAGCACACCTATCACAACCGTGACGGTGACAATTGACGGACCAAACATGGATACCAGAAACAAAATCAGAATCGTGGATGGAAATGACATGAAAATATCTGACAGACGCATTACCACAACTTCAAATGCCCCACGATAAAATGCTGCCAGCATACCCAGAGGAATTCCCACGATCACGCTGACCGCCGTGGAAAAAATTCCAACTGCCAAAGACACCCGGCCACCGTAAAGTAATCGGCTTAATACATCTCTGCCGACATCGTCTCCTCCCAACAGATGTTTCGCGCTAGGCGGCATATTGAATGCCAACGGATCGATCTCAGCTTCCGAAAACGGAAGGAACGGAGGAGCTATGATAACGATCAGTGTGATAAGCACCAGTGTGAAAAAACCGATTACCGCCAATTTGTTGTTACAATACCTCTTGATAAAGTTTTTCGCTTTCGACTCTTTTTTACTGTCTTCCACCTTTCTCACCTCCCTTAATTATACCGGATCCGTGGATCAAGAATTCCGTAAACAAGATCTGTTAAAATATTAAATACCAGCACCGCAATTGCGACCAACACTGTAATCCCCATAACAACCGGATAATCTCTGGCATCTATGGACTTGATCATCAGGCTTCCGATTCCCGGCCAGGAAAAAACCTGCTCCGTGACAACTGCTCCGCCAATCAGCAGCGGTATTTCCATACCAAGATATGTAACCACCGGTATCAAAGAATTTCGCAGCACATGTTTTATTATAACTTTCTTTTCTTTGATTCCTTTTGATCGTGCTGTTCTGACGAAATCCTCCCTCATAACCTCCAGCATGCTGCTTCTTGTATACTGGATCAGACTTCCCACTAGCTGCATTGCCAGGACAACCGACGGCATAAATAAATGACACAATAATGAACCTATGGTCTCCTTTTTTCCAACATCGTACATGCCGCCAATAGGAAGGACTTTTAATTTCACTGAAAAAACATATAAAAAAATCAATGCCAGGAAGAAGCTCGGAGTTGAAGTCGCCAGGAATGAAAATACCGACGAACCATTGTCCCAGCCTTTATTCTGATATCTTGCTGACTGAACTCCTAATGGGATTGAGATCAGACAGGCAATGATCACTGCCGCAAAGGTCAACAGAATTGTCGGACCAAGACCTTCCAAAATCATTTGCATTACCGGCTGTCCTGTTCTGTATGAATCTCCCAGATTTCCCTGGAAAAAGTTTTTGATCCAGGTGAAATACTGGATATACAACGGTTGATCCAGACCAAGCTTTATCCGCTGTCGTTCAACTTCTGCCGCTGAAATATTCTGGTTGTTGAGCAACAACTCTAATGGGCTTCCGGACGCCATAGAAGAAATTAAAAAAACCAGAACTGTAATTCCAAAGAAAGTTGGTATTGCTATCAAAGCACGCCGTAATACATACTTTTTCATTCTATTTCTCCCTTCCATTGATTAAGAAAACATTTGCATATGCTATATAACATTATATAATATTAGATACGTCTATATTATCATTCAAATGCTGATTTGTCAAATAATTTTGTACTCTGACATATTTTTTTTAGTCAGATTCTGTTATCCGGATTTTTTTTCACAAAGTGTACCGAAGAACGATCATATCCTTATGCCGCACCATCGAAAATATATATCCGGATTCTGCACGGATCACCGCATGGCTGACCATTTGATTTCATGTTTATACAACACATCATGTAACATCATGACTTTATATGATTCAGTATAAATAAATTGTGAACAATCAACATTTTTCTATTCTTTTTTATTTTTAGTTCAGAAAATGCATACCACGTGTACAGTAATGTAATTTTTACAATTCTTCAGCCATGTTTTTCCATACTGTGGTATAACCGTTCTGCAAAAAATACAGCTGAATTCAGGAATCCCAGAGCAAAGCTAACCAGAATCAGGATCCCTGGATGGAACATATCACACAGTCTGCCTCCCACCAGGTTTGCAAGGACTGTTCCCACCACACTGCTGACGGTCAGTCCCATTGAAATACTGAAGCTGCGCAGGCGCTCATCCGCCGCCTCCGCAAAGCACTCCACGCTGACACTCATGTAGAACGCAAAACTGGCACACTGCAGCATCTGCCCCAGATAAAGGGCCCATGTACCGGAAAACAGCAGAAAGCAGAGCGGCCTGAGGAGATTTGTGATCAGAGCGATCGCCATTCCCAAAAGGGCATGGGAATTCTTCTTTTTCCATGCAAAAGCCAGCAGCATAAGACCTGCAAACTCCACTGCCGCTCCTGCCCCACAGACATTTCCATATGTCTCCGCATCTCCGCCCAGTTCCACGATGATCAGGGAGAGAAAGCTTCCCACCAGACGGTGGCTGAACCAGTAAAATGTGATGATCCCCAGCCAGAACAGAAAACGACTGTTCTGCACCAGAGTATGAAATGCCTGGAAAAAGGAGAGACTTTTCTCTTTCTCCTCCTGTTTCCGGCAATTCCCGAGACTGGTATCCGGAAGAAGAAGGAGACATGGGATCATGAAGAGAAATATCACCATTTGTACGAGAAAATAGCCATCCCAGCCTCTGTGTTTAAAATAGTATCCACCAATCACCGACATCACCGCATACCCGATGGACCCGCCGGCACGAACCCGGCTGTAGATCAGATCCGGCTGTTTTTCCCGGCTGATATTGACCCAGGCATCCATCAGCTGACTGAACGGATAAACGATCCCGGCAGACAGGACCATCCCAGGAAGCATGATCCAGGGCTGGTCCATATATTTTGTACAGAAGATACACAGCGCTGAGATCATTCCGATAAGCAGAAGAAGATACCGCCTTGTCGGAAGAAATGTGTCCGTGATATAACCGCCCACCGGCTCCATCAGAAGATTTGCCAGAAATGTCAGGCTGGTGATGATTCCGCAGACCGTGGCGCTGTAGGCGCGTTCCGTCAAAAACAGGACCGTATAGCTGGAAAATACGCAGTATGCGGCATAGTAAATAAAGTATGCAGAAAAAAACAGAACCGTATAGTGAGAGCCGCTGTTTATTCCAGCGGCCCTCTCGCGTCTCATCATAAAACCTCCAATGGAACAGATGCCAGCAGTAACCTCCTGTTAAAAATACAGTTACCGTCCTGCCATCCTTCCTCATAGAAGCAGTACACCGGACCTGTTCCCGCCAGGTCAGACGCCCCGCCCTCTTCTGCCAGAAGGAAACCATCGTCCCAGTTTTTTCCATCATCTGCACTGATGCGGATCGTCAGTTTCTGACGGGCGTCAAGACTCCACCGGACCGCCTCGCCGTTCTTCTGGCGCTCCAGTGCCGGTTCATCTCCGTAAGCGCAGTTGACAAAAGCCATCTGTCCGTCTGGAAGTGTAAGCAGCGCTCCACCGCAGATCGGATCCGGAAGTTTTTCGTTCAGCCATGGTGCTCCCCACCGGACCGCATCCTGTCCTTTCTCCGTTTTTCTGCTCTCACAGAACGCTCTTCTCCGCACTCCCGGGATCTCATGGCGCATGGTGGCAAGCAGAGTTCCGTCGCTCCGCTCCGCCACGGAGCTCTCGGTTGGATCACCGATTCCATTCTCCGCTGGAACCGTATTGCTGCAGTGCCACGTCCCACCCCAGTCATCGCTGGAAAGGCAGGCAAAGCAGGCCGGGAGGTGCGCATTCTCTCCACGGCTCAGCCACAGCGGCAGTATCAGGGTTCCATCTTTTTTGCAGATTCCATGTCCCGGAGCAATGGCCCACAGCGTCACCGGCCATTCCTTTCGGAAACCGTCGATCAGAGATGTCAGCTCACGCTCCTCTCCAAAGGTTTCCCCATTATCACGGCTTTCCCTGAGAAACAGTCTTTGATAGTCCTGACACCAGAAGAAATATACTCTTCCCTCCGGTGCTGCGATCAGTAAAGGATTATGAAGAAGTTCTTCTCCTTTCGGTGATACCATTGTGATCCGCTCTCCTGCGGGCTGCGGCTGTCCGTCCTTTATCTGATATCTCCTGAAGAATAAACTTCTGCGGTTTCCTCCGGCTTCCCTGCCCTCATATGTCAGGAGCAGATCCCCGTTGGAAGCCGTAACGATTCCCGGGACACGGTAAGAGTCAAAGCCATGTTCCCCATTTTCCTCCACCAAAACCTTAACACAAGTCTTCTCCGCCATCATTTTTCCTCCCCACTTTACTCCTGCATTGGAAAATCACAGTTAAACTGTGTTACATACTTGTCCATTCCGGACGCGGAATATAAAACCATTGTACAGCAGCTGCCAAAATCTCCGGTCCGCACTACTGCCTTAGCATTTTTCATTGTCTCCATCAGGCGCTCCTGGCTGATCGTTCCGCCCGGAAGCTGAGGCACGAGAGACTGGATCTTCTGATACATCGCATCATTGTACTGCGGCATCAGCTCAAATACTTCATAGCGCTCCGCAACCAGATCATTCAGGATCGCGCACATCGTCTGCACCAGCGTCGGAACTCCCCGCACGAGAGAGACATCGATCACATTACATCCATCCGGAATTGGCATATTCGCGTCACAGATCACGATCGCATCCTTATGTCTCGCTGTCGCCAGCGCATATCCAAGCTCCGCATTGATCACCGTGTGTTTAATCATTTAATTTCTCCTTTCGTTAAATACGTTATATAACATCATCATTTTATATGACCAGTATAGAGGAATCTGAAAAAAAGGTCAATATTTCTTTTTTCTTTTTTTTAATAACATTTAAACTATAAATGAGCAAATTTGAAAAACTGCACTATTAAGTCTTTCACATGCAGACATTAAGAATATTAAACGAATCAATGTCCGTGTTACATGCACAATAAGTCATAATTTTTGTGCACTTTTCGGTATTTGCTCATTTATAGATTTAAAATTAAAAAAAGAAGATGCATCTTTGGTGGTATGTTAATACCTTTTTGTCCAACAGGACGTCCCATCAAAATTTCCTGTTACATAAGAAAAAGCCCTGTAAGCTGTTTATATCAACAGTTTACAAGGCTTAGGGGCCTTTTTCTTGATTTTCCAGGTTATTTTCACTTTTCTGCAATCAATGTATTATAAAACTCTTCAAACACATCTGCTGCAAGACAGACAGTTTCCAGACAGCGTACATCGTCTTTCTTATAGATCTTTACCAGCTCTGAGCAGTCTGTGTTTCCAAGCTTCTTTCGGAATTCATCTACAAGGTCCGCGCATGTATCCTTAAAACCATCGGTTGCATGGGCACGGGTCTTTACCGTCAGCCGTCCCAGCGCTGCCATTGCGCCGCATAATGCACCGCAGGAGGAGCCGCATCCCATGCCGCCGCCAAACGCACTGACCAGCTTGAAATCATCCTCCGTAAGACCGATCCCGTATTCCTCGTCAATACATCGTAAGATCGCCTCCGCACAATTATAATCCTGTTCCAGATAGTATTTTTTTACGTTATCTCTCAGCATATTCTCTTCCTCCGGTTCTTTTTTCTGACTGAGTCCCAATTCTCTCGTGACATACTCCCTCCACTTAGCTAACGCTTGAAGTGGGGGCTTCTCGTTCGATTGCCCTATTGGGCAAAGCATAGGCGAGCTATCCCCGTGTGTCCCACGGTTCTGTTATTATGAGCGGGACTGTTTCGTATCTACGCAGTCCCGAACAAAATCTACGTTTTGGAGGAGATCAGGAAATTTTTCTTTCTGTATCAAGTTCAACTCCCGATATTCTCAATCCTTCCCTGCAAATATTGATAGCTGCATTCTCATCACGGTTCATCTGATTTCCGCAGGTGCATCTATAAATGCGGTCTTCCAGTTTCAGTTCCTTTTTGAGTTTTCCGCAACAGCTGCAAATTTTTGAACTGGGATACCACTTATCGATACGAACCAGTTTCTTGCCGGCACGTTCTAATTTGTAGGAAAGAAAATCAGTAAACATTCCCCATCCATTATCATGAACACTCGTTTCGAACCTTGAATCCTGGCTCATTTCTTTCATGTTCAAAGATTCTATGCACACAAGATCGTAAAAATTGGTTATCTTTCTGGATTCCTTGTGCAGATAATCTTTCCGCTGACGTGCGATATGAGCATGGAGTCTGGCTATTTTCTTTTTCTGTTTCATGTAACGGCTGCTACCCTTTTTACAATGACTCAGCCTGCGCTGCTCCCTTGCAAGTTTTTCCTGTGATTTTCGGAAAAAGTGGGGATAATCCGCATGAGCTCCATGGGAATCTACATACAATTCGCTCATGGAAAAATCAAGTCCGATTGCGGTTTTTACTGACCTGATTTCATGTTCCGGTTCTTCTGCCGCATACAGTAATGATACATAATACTTGTCATCTGCTTCCTGGCTGACGGTGGC
>NZ_WQPW01000077.1:0-341 GCF_018785465.1 Clostridium sp. MCC328 | reverse complement strand
CTGGATTTTGATACCGATCTGGAAAACGCATGGTTTGGCGTTACGGTGACGAGGAAAGCCGAACTGTGGCGTATCGACGCCCTTCGGAAAAACATCAGAGCAAAGCATTACCATGTTACCCTTGAACCGTTATTCGACGATCCCGGTACAGTTGACCTTTCCGGAATCAACTGGATCGTTGTCGGCACTATGACCGGGGCTCAGAGCAGGAAAGTTCATACGGAGCCGGAATGGGCATGGTCTCTGACGGATCAGGCACACGCACTCGGCATTCCGGTGTTTATGAAGGAAGACCTTGTCCCTATCATAGGGGATGAAAATATGATTCAGGAAATGCCGGA
>NZ_WQPW01000076.1:0-203 GCF_018785465.1 Clostridium sp. MCC328 | reverse complement strand
AAAATAAGAGTGAACATCGTGTACCGTTTTCGGATCTACCCGAATAAATCTCAAAAAGAACTATTTGCAAGGACATTTGGATGTGTGCGTTTCGTGTATAACCGGATGCTGGCAGAGAAGAACGAATATTATGAGAAAACCGGAAAAGTATTAAAGGTTACGCCTGCAAAATATAAGGCAGAGTTTCCGTGGCTGAAGGAGGT
>NZ_WQPW01000075.1:0-2409 GCF_018785465.1 Clostridium sp. MCC328 | reverse complement strand
AACCTAAAGCGGTTTCCGCCTATCCGGACAGGTGGTTTCCATTTTTCCGGACAGACGGCTTCGCCGCAACGGAATATTCACCTCTTTCAATAAAGTCAAAAGAGGAAAGAACCTCTGTTATACCGGCAGGCAGATACTCCCGCTTGTCAGAGTCCACACAGTCTGACAATTCTTCAGGTGAGCCCTTCAGATGTGCCGCTGTTAAGCGATTCTTTAATGTCGTGCTGACCTTTTCCTGAAACTGTGGTCCGATCAGTTCTGCAATAAGCGTAAGCCGATCCATTTCCAGAAATCCGGGTTTGTGATACAGATCATCCAATGTAGCTGCCATAGTTGAAAGCTTAAGTTCGTTCAGTTCATCAACGAGTTCATTTATCAGTACAGTTCCTGTAAGCATTATTCATCGGCCCCCTCTCGTATCTGATCAGCAAGAGCCTTGCTGCGTGATAAAAGAGTGTCGATACTGGAAGCTTCCGGTGGCATTACATACCCTCCGCGTACCGGTTCTTTCTTTGCCGATGTGGGATGATGATAGCCTGCTTCTCCGAGATCATCTGCTACAACAGCTATCGTATTCTTGATAAAGGTATATTTCTGCTTATTCAGAGCAACCGCCTGCTTACAGCACTCTTCCAGAGTCTTATTGCTGTACTTCTTTGTAAAGTTCAGAATACCCAGACACATACGATAGGTCTGTACTTCGTATGGTCTGGATTTGAGGATCGTCCGGATAACAGTCTCTGTATTCTTGCCAATGAGTTGCGCTTTCTGAATAAAGTAAGGACCATTCCACTGAGTGAATCCTTTATAGTGATCTGGCAGGTGTTCAGGATTGGTTGACCACTGCCCCTTACGGGTAGCTCTGGGCCATTCACAAAGAAACTCTCCGGCAAGGGAATAAATACGAACTACGGTTGAAGAAGCCTTAATAGATACTTTCTTGTGCAGAAATGCTTTATCTACGCTATAATAAGCATTGTCAAAGCGTACGTGGAAGTCGCTTGATACCTTTGCCGTCTTTCTCTCCATGTACTCATAATGCATGGAGGGGAGCGGCATCAATTCCGTTTGTTCCTCTTCCCAATAGTAGTATCTGTTGTGTTCCTTCTTCTTGAATGGCTCTTTATTCAGAGCCTCCAGTTCCTTCCAGAGATCCTTATTAAACTGTTCCAGTGAGAAATACTGACGTTCTTCAAGTTTGTGGAAGAAGCCCTTCTCGAGAATGCCTACTGCGTTTTCTACAGAGCTCTTGAATTTCGGCTTACGGACCTTCGCAGGAAGAATAACAGTGCCATAGTGATCAGCCCAGTCAGCATAATCCTTGTTCAGTTCCGGCTCGATCCAGTCCTGATTAACGATAACAGCCTGTTTACAGTTGTCACAGACTACTAAAGCAGGAACTCCACCAAAGTAATCCAGTGCGTGATTGTTGACCTCGATCCACTGTGGTTCCTTCGTTGAGAGCATCCCTTCTGCATAGATATACTGCGAATAAGGAAGGATGGCTACAAATACAACGATGGTCATGATCTCGCCGGTAAGAGGATCTGTCGTTGAGAAGGTCTGACCAGCAAAGTCAACTTCCATTTTTTGTGCGATAATGGCATCAAAGTGGACTGTCTCGTAATTCTCTTCGCACCACTTGTTGTAGAGTTCACAATACTGACTGTACTGATAACAGCGGGCACCTTCTTCTTCGCACTTTTTCTTATAGCGATTCCAAAGAAACACGAGTGTCATGTTTTTTCGTGTCGCCATAAGCTTGGCATCCTCTTCATAATCAGGTAACTCGATGTTCTCATTTCGACCTCCTGATCCTGGTACAGACCCATACACTTTTAGGGCAATACCATAGTTGGTAATACCTGCTGGTAATGGATAGTTCAGATCTTCGCACTTCTTGAATGCTCTCAAGAGGTCATTGACACCAGACTTGCTGAAACCAGTCTGACGTGCTATTTCGCTACCAGACATTGATAGCGCATAGTGTTTGATAATGATGTCCTTGTAATCTAACTGCATACATTATCCTCCTTAAAATGATCTATTCACCACCACTGGGATGGCTACTATCATTATAAGGATTGGATTGCAGAGACTGGTAGAAATTCGGCTGTTCAGAAACGGAATGCGGCCGTTTTGTTCCGCAAAGACGGCCGTTTAGCTTCGCAATATGCACCTCCACATGGCATTTTGCTATCGCATCATAATAATCATCCTGAAATTTTTCAATCTGGCTTTCTATTGGAATGTATTCAAAAATAGGATTCCATTTAACCAAAATGGCTGTGTGCCACAACCTTGCCATCCTGCCATTGCCATCAGCTTATTGAAGTGCTATACTAACGTTGTAACAGTAGTGGCTAATAAGATATAATAAATCCAATAGAGAAAAGAGGTAATTATCAT
>NZ_WQPW01000074.1:0-1288 GCF_018785465.1 Clostridium sp. MCC328 | reverse complement strand
TGCGGACAGCGCTCCGGCAGCTTTTCGCCTTCATCCCAATAATTACAGGTGTGATCCTCGCAGTGATAAATCATCGTTTCCAACTCCTTCCGCCTGCTGAAAAAAACAGCGCGTTACACTATTTTTCATAGTATAACACGCTGCTTCAAAAAAGGAAAGACCAATCGGTCAGTCCTCGTTGCCGAAGAACTTATCGTGCACCACTTTGATGGCGCGGTTTGCATCGTCCTTGTTCACCAATACCGAAATACGAATCTCGGATGTAGCAATCATCTGGATATTGATACCTGCATCATACAGCGCCTCGAACATATCGGAGGCCACGCCCACATGCGTCATCATACCGGCGCCCACCAGGCTGATCTTGGCCACATTATCGTCCACCTCAATGCTGTCATATTCGAGCACATCCTTGTTCTCTTCCAACACCCGGCGGGCATCGTCCAGGCTGCTCAGCGGGCAGGTAAAGCTGATGTCCTTACTGCCGCTGCGGCTCACAGACTGCAAAATAATATCCACATTTACATTGTGACGGCTCAGCAGCGAAAACACCTTAAAAGCAACACCGGGGCAATCTTCCAGACCCACCAGAGAGAATCTCGCAAAATTATCCATCTTGGCAACGCCGCCGATATTCGTCTTTTCCAATTTTATTACCTCCTTGACTTTTGTGCCAGGTATATTTTTCAGACTGGAAACCCACGACAAACGCATGAGTAAATAAATTGTGAACACGCTCCTTTTCTGATAAAATTAAAAGAAAAGGGGCGTTGATACATGCAGGAATTATTAGATTGGCTGGAATACATAAAAGATGATCGTCAGCAAAGGAAAGTTCGTCATACATTAAAGGGCATTCTTGTTATTGTGTTGTTTGCAACATTAGCAAATGCAGATGACTGGGTAGAAATGGCATTATTTGCAGAAAATTATCAGGATTATCTTCGCAAATATATAGAGTTAAAAAACGGAATACCATCTCATGATACAATAAGACGCGTAATGGGAATGATATCACCAGAAATCCTGCAGCAGCTCTATGGAAAATGGCAGGATCGTTTAAATCAGGACAAAACTACTTTTTTATTTCCAAAATAGAAAATTATCGCAAATCCTTTATCCATGCGGATTTGCCGCTATTTTGTACATTTCCTAAATTTTTTCCAAAATCCAAAATAGGCCGTCAAATCTTACCTCAAATTTTCTCCAATTTTCCAAAATGAATTTTTCCAATATCGCCCCATTTTGGCTGTAAAATTTTTGACAGCCAGCAGGGTATGTGTCGCAA
>NZ_WQPW01000073.1:0-57440 GCF_018785465.1 Clostridium sp. MCC328 | reverse complement strand
GCACTCGGCATTCCGGTGTTTATGAAGGAAGACCTTGTCCCTATCATAGGGGATGAAAATATGATTCAGGAAATGCCGGAAGAATTTAATAAAGTGTTAGAGGTACAGAAATCATGGAAGAAGTAATAAATGGAATCCTCATTCGTGAGGTGGAAACAAAGAACATCATGACCAAGTCCAGTCTGCCGGTAGGCGGGTACTCGGTCAATCCCTATGTGGGCTGTACACATGCCTGCAAGTATTGCTATGCTTCTTTTATGAAGCGTTTTACCGGACACACGGAGGAATGGGGCACTTTCCTTGATGTGAAGCATTGGCCGGAAATTAAAAATCCGAAGAAATATGCCGGACAGCGTGTGGTCATCGGTTCTGTGACGGATGGCTATAATCCACAGGAAGAGCAATTCGGGAATACCAGAAAACTTCTGGAGCAGTTGATCGGCAGTGACGCAGATATTTTGATCTGCACAAAGTCTGATCTTGTGGTACGGGATATTGAACTGCTGAAGAACCTTGGACGAGTGACCGTTTCATGGTCGATCAACACACTGGATGAAAATTTCAAGAACGATATGGACTCTGCTTCGAGCATTGAGCGGCGCATCGCTGCTATGAAGCAGGTATATGATGCAGGTATCCGTACAGTCTGTTTCGTATCCCCGGTATTTCCCGGTATCACGGACTTTGAAGCGATCTTTGAGCGGGTAAAGGATCAGTGCGATCTGTTCTGGCTCGAAAATCTCAATCTTCGAGGCGGCTTCAAGAAGACGATTATGGATTATATCGCCGGAAAATATCCTGACCTTGTACCGCTTTACGATGAGATCTATAACAAGCATAACCGCAGCTACTTTGAAGCACTTGAAGTAAAAACTGAGAAAATGGCTAAGAAGTATAATTGTGCCTTTGTGGATAATGAAATGCCTTATGGCAGAGTCCCGCAGGGACATCCGGTGATCGTAGATTATTTCTATCATGAGGAAATCCGTGGGACAGAGAATACCGGAAAAAGAAATCGCTAAATTCAAGTTTTGAGAATTGAGAAAATCGATACTTGTAGATGGAGGTAATCAAAATGAAAGAATATCAATATTTGATTGGAAAGATTATTGTCGCAGTGGCAATTATAGTTGCCGCAATCATTATAGCGCAGGCTATTGGTGGAGCTGGAGAAAATATCCGCAGTGGTTTGTTTCAATTAGGGGATGCGCTTCGGTAACTTCCAACTTGCAGAATAGAAAAACCCTCCCGGCCATCATGGTCGAGAGGATTTCGTGCGTCTAGGGGATTATCCTTCAATCTCAATTTTCAGTCCGGACTTAAGCTCCACTGTGAAGTGATCCTCCCAGACAATGATCCGCTCAAGCCAGCGCTTTACCAGGACCTCGTCGAAGGTTTCCAGGTGTGCGGGCTGCTGCTTGATAAAATCCTGCAGTTCATTGATGCGGGCAATCTGTGCGTCTCTGGCGGCAGTGTCAACCGTGCATTTTTCTCGCTGTTCCCGGAGCTTGAAGATTTCATCGGCAATCTCGTCGTAGGCTTCTTTGTTATTGGCCTTTTTAAGAAGCTCTTTTTGGAGTCCCTGCAGTTTTTCGTCAATGCCATCAGAGGTATTTTGCTGAGCGTTTCGGATCACCTTTGCGATGTTCTGCTGGAGCTGTGCCTGGTAGGTGGACTTATCGCTAAGGAGCGTGTTGATGGCCTGAACAACCACATTCTCTAATACCGTCTCATTGACGATTCTTGCGTGGCATTCCTGTCCGGTTGGCTCCAGTCTACTGATGCAACGCCAGACGATGGATTTGCAGCCACGATTGTTCCAGTGGATTCTGCGGAACATTTCACCGCATTCGCCGCAAATGACAATATGCGCAAAGCAGTGGTTGCAGCTGTAGGAGCGCTTTTTGCCATTGGCGCTTGTCTTGACCACTCGTCTGCGTACCAGATCTTCCTGCACCCGTAAGAAAATATCCTTCGGAATATTTGCTTCGTGGTTGCCTTCCACATAGTATTGCGGAACGATGCCGTTGTTCTTGACTCTAGTCTTATTCAGAAAGTCTGTAGTATAAGTTTTCTGAAGCAGGGCATCACCGATGTATTTCTCGTTTCGAAGGATCTTGTTGATGGTGCTGGTCCACCATTTTGTTTTGCCAGCGCCGGTGAGAATGCCGTCTGATTCCCTGTTCCCTGCAAAACGGCATTATCCTGCTGGTGATGGCATTCCTTATTAGTCCCTATGGTCTGCCGATGGCTGCCATCTGGCTGCTGGGCAAGGTGCAGGACTTGAAGTTTGCCATTCAGGATTTGGTTTATGGATAAAATGTGCGGTCACAAAAATGCCAGACAGTGTCTGTTAAATTGCTATATTTACTTCTGTGCTACATTCGTGTATAATAGTAGCACGAAAGGAAGTGATGGATGTGACCAAATCAGAACGGTTTGAGCAATTAGACAGACTTCTGACCGAGCATGATGGGATGCTGCAAACCGCACAGGTAATCGCCAGCGGAATTGTAAAACCCATTTTTTATGAATATGTCAAAGAGAAAAATCTTCAGCAGGTTGCTCACGGAATTTATGTCTCCGAGGACACCTGGATTGATGCGATGTTTCTGTTACATCTGCGATGTGGTCAGGCAGTATTTTCCCATGAATCAGCGCTATTTTTCCATGACTTGGCAGACCGGGAACCATCTCCATACGCTATCACGGTGCGCAGAGGGTACAGCACCACTCGCTTAAAGGCAGAGGGCCTTTCTGTTTACACCATCAAACCAGAACTATATGAGGTAGGGCTGACAACTGGCCAAACACCTTTTGGGCATACGGTTCCTGTCTATGATATGGAGCGCACCATCTGCGATCTGCTCCGCAGCCGAAGCAGCATGGAAATACAGACTTTTCAAGGTGCGCTGAAGATGTATGCCAGAAGAAAGGACAAGGATCTGCGGACTTTGATGCGGTATGCCGGTATGTTCCGGGTTGAAAAAATTTTACGGCAGTATTTGGAGGTGCTTTTATGATAAAGACAGCAAGGCAGCTAAAAGATTTGATTCGCAATCTTTCCAGAGAAAAATCTGCGGATGCACAGCTTTTAATGCGAAACTATATGATGGAGCGTTTTCTGGAGCGTATTTCCCTTTCTGAATATCGTGATAAATTTATTCTGAAAGGCGGGATGCTGGTAGCGGCAATGGTTGGACTGGATGCCCGTTCCACGATGGACTTGGACGCTACTGTAAAAGGAGCCAATGTTAATGTAGAGGAGATCGAGAACCTGATTTCTGCTATTGTGAGTGTGCCGATTGATGATGGCGTCAAATTTCAGCTGAAAAGCATTTCAGAGATTATGGATGAAGCGGAGTATCCTGGGATTCGGGTCAGCATGACTACAACCTTTGACGGTGTGGTGACACCTTTGAAGATTGACATTTCCACAGGGGATGTCATTACCCCCAGGGAGGTACGCTACTCTGTAAAGCGGACATTCGCAATCCGCTTCGCTACTTGCTCATGAACGCAGTCGCTTCGCGATCTGTCAGTGGGAGCTTTCAACTCCCACTGACATAAGCATCCCCCTCACCCACCGCTTAGTGCTCCGCGCACTTGAAGCGGGGGGAATGCTTATCTGCGTTCAAGCTGATGCTGGAAGATCGCTCCATTGACATTTGGGCATACAATCTGGAAACCGTTCTGGCTGAAAAGCTGGAAACAATCATCACCAGAACCACCACCAACACCCGCATGAGAGATTTCTATGACATTTATATTCTGGATCAGCTCCATGGGAACACATTGAACCGGCAGACGCTCTATGATGCACTGTTGGCAACTGCCAAAAAACGCGGAACCGAACGGCATCTTGCAGAAGCTGTGGATGTTTTGAATGAAGTGGAAAGCAGTCCTGTGATGCAGAAACTTTGGGAATCTTACCGCAGGAAGTTTTCCTATGCGGCAGATCTGGAGTGGAGCATCATCATGGGGGCGGTTCGCAGTTTATACGCTCTATGTGAAAAGGGATCGAGCCTATGAAAAAACACGGTCATTATTGCAAAGTCTGCGGAGAATACAAAGCCAACGAAAAATTTTCCGGCAAAGGCCATGCGGTGCACATCTGTAAATCCTGTGCTTCTTTATCGCCAGAGAAACAAGCGGAGCAAATGACAATAAAGCGCTTGCTAAATCTCCCCTGGCGATTATCAAAGGAACAAATTTCCTGGCTGAAAAACCGAATGGAAGATAAGCGCCCGGAAGTCCGTGCGCTGGCGAAAGAACAATACGAGATGAGGTTTCCTCCGAAGCGGTTAGAGGACATCGAGGACGATTTTATAGAATAGCAAAAGCGGTCTGCACCATGCAGGCCGTTTCTTTTTTAGAAAGGAGGCCCTTCTATGGCAACCACACGCATCATGCCCCTGCATATCGGAAAGGGGCGCACTGAGAGCCGAGCAATCAGCGACATCATTGATTATGTGGCAAATCCGCAAAAGACTGACAACAGAAGACTAATTACCGGCTATGGCTGTGACAGCCGGACCGCCGATGCAGAGTTCCTTCTGGAGAAGCGGCAGTATATCTCCGCCACCGGACGAGTGCGCGGCGCGGATGATGTGATCGCTTACCATGTGCGCCAGTCCTTCTGCCCTGGTGAGATTACCCCGGAAGAAGCAAACCGGCTGGGTGTAGAATTTGCAAAGAGTTTTACTAAAGGCAATCATGCCTTTGTAGTCTGCACTCACATAGACAAGTCGCACATTCATAATCACATTATCTGGTCGGCGGTCAATGCAGATTGTGACCGAAAATTTCGGGAGGAACATGAGGAAGAAATCCTGCTCCATCAGGCGGCAAAAAATGCCTTTGACGAGATGGGCGTGAAGAAGCTGCCCAAGGTCAAAGACCTGCAAGCCGAGTATGCAAAGCTGCTGGAGGAAAAGAAAAAGACCTATGCCGAGTACCGGCGCTCCCGTGAAGAAATGCGGGAGCTTTTAACGGCAAAGGCCAATGTGGACCGGCTGCTGAACATGGACGAGGAACAGAAAAAGGAACAGGAAAAAGACCACGGCCAGCGGTGAGCTGGTCATGGTCCAAAGCGTTCGCAGGCACTGGACATCCGGGGGATATCCGCTTAGTGCCGACCGGAGTGGAACGGAGACCGCGCAGCCACAGAATGAAATTCTGTGTTCAAAGGGGCTTGGGGGCGCTGCCCCGGGCAAGCAAGCAGAGAGGAAAATCACAAAGGGATTTTCTTCTCTGCTTGCTTGCCTCTTTTGCATCTTTGCATGGATGTATGCGTTGCTGCCCGCTTTCCGTCCGCTATTTTTTCTCGATCAGCTCCTGTAAATCCCGCTTGACCTGGGTATAAGTCAAAGCGGGAATGGGAATGGAGATGCCCGAAATCAGCTCCGCTTCAAACCGCCGCAGGGCGACAATATACAGCGTGTTCACAAGGTAGCCCCGCCGCAGCGGGTAAAACACTTCCGGCAATCTCTCTTTCAGCTCCCGGTAGATATAATTGCAGCTCACGACCCGGTCAACACAAACTAATTCCGTCCGTTTATCTCGGCTTTTGGCGTACAGAATGGTATAGGGATTGATGTACACCGTCTGATTGCCGCTGGGAAACGCTATGCGCCGGCCGGCGGGCTGTTCCATCAGCAGATTGCGGACAAACCGCGTCGTGTTCATATACATCCACCGCCCTGCCCTCAAAGCCCTTGAAATGTTCCCGTATTGCGCTGCCGCCAAAGAGCATTGGCTCGCCGGTGCCGAGGTAGATGCTGTCCGGGCAGAGATAGTCAAACCACCGTTCCAAATCCCCCGCGTAGTGGGCGTGGAACAGCTCTTTTGTGAGCGCAGTAATTTCCTCTAAATTGATTTGCTTCTGCTTTTTTTCCTTTGCCATAATCTGTTCCCCCTTGTCTGCTTCCATTGTACCAAAATACGGCGGGCAGCGCAAGAGAAAACACATCATTCACGCCGTATCACACTTCATTCACTCCAAACCTATTGACATCCAAAACGCCGTATCGTAAAATATAGGGAAAGGGAAAATTATGCGCTTTTTTGCGGGAAAAGGGGTTGACAAACTATGCCGTTGAACAATATACTTACGACAGACAGACAGACAGACAGACAGACAGACAGACAGACAGACAGACAGACAGACAGACAGAGGTA
Source organism: Clostridium sp. MCC328 (assembly GCF_018785465.1). Classification (NCBI taxonomy): domain Bacteria; kingdom Bacillati; phylum Bacillota; class Clostridia; order Eubacteriales; family Clostridiaceae; genus Clostridium; species Clostridium sp. MCC328. The sequence goes on along the minus strand of NZ_WQPW01000073.1, from coordinate 51,260 downwards.
AATCTGCCTGTTTTTGTGCTGTCCGCATATCGCTATAGCAGAGGAAGCAATTGTCCATTCCGGCCGGATGGATGACCGCTTCCTTTTTGCATTTTTTGATAGACCAGCACAGGAACAGGAGGATGACTATGAAATTAAAGAAACGGATCGCTGCTCTGCTGATGGCGGGCGCGATGGTATGCTCCACTCTGCCGGCAAATGTACTGGCGGTGGAAAGTTCAGTTCAAAATGTAGGCGGCTTATGCCAACACCACACAGAACACAACGCCGACTGCGGCTATACCGAGGGCATCGAGGGGACACCCTGCAATCACGAACACACCGAGGACTGCTATACCCTTGTGACAAGCTGCGTCCACAAGCATACGGCGGACTGCTACCCGGCAGAAAGCGTATCGGACAACACAGCCAGCCCGTCCGATGCGGAAAATCAGGAGCCGGTAAACTGCACCCACGAGTGCAGAGAGGACACCGGCTGTATCAAAAAAGAATTAGACTGCAAACACGAACATGACGAGGCTTGCGGCTATTCCCCTGCTACCGAGGGAACGCCCTGCACCTATGAATGTGAGGCCTGCTCGGGACAGAAGCAAATCAATGCGGCAGATCCTGCGAACAAGCCGACAGAGGGAGACGGCACAGAACAATCCCCCTACCAGATTACCAACGCAGAGGAGTTGGCATGGTTTCGGGATACGGTGAATAGCGGAACAACCGATATTCACGCCAGACTGCTGCATGACATTGACCTGAAGAACGTCAGTTGGGAGCCCATTGGAACCCAGAAAAAGCCCTACAATGGCACCTTTGACGGAAACGCCTATACCATAAAGAATTTTCGGCTGGGGGACTACACTAAGTCAGACCCAATTTCTGAAAAGGGCCTTTTCGGCCGGATTGGATCGGGCGGTACAATACAGGATCTGGTTGTGAAGGTTGACTACATGGGCTCTACGATGAACTCCAACAATTTCAATGTTACCAAATGCGGACTAATTGCGGCGTATAACGAAGGCACTATCCAACGCTGCAGCACCAGAGTCAATTATATGCTCTATGTAACGGGGGAGTTTGGCATCATCGCCTACCAAAATAGTGGTACAATCGAAAACTGCCTGAGTGCGGTGGGGGCGGGAAAATCTGGTATTCTTATTCCGGATGATGCCTCTGCTGCGGGCATTGCCTATGAAAATTCAGGCACAATTAAAAACTGCCTGTTTGACGGTGAACTCCGAACGGATGGGGGCACAGGCAATTCCTATGTGCCGAAAGACTATGCCATTGCAAAAGGCGGTAAAATCACAAACTGCTACTATTACCACTCCAAACCAAGATTCGGCGATGCAACATACGAGGGTGAACTATACAAGGACGGAGACAAATCCACAGTAATATCCAAGACGCAGCAGGAGATGGGCACCGGCGAAGTGACCTGGCGGTTAAATGAGGAGGGGAAGTATGACATCTGGCGGCAAAGAAAAATCGGCTTTGCGGACATTTCTCTGGATAAAAGCTACGGGAGGGTCAAGCAAAATAATGATGGGACGTATTCCATTGTAACTCCTCATATACACCGACTGGATAACGGCACGCAGACAGAATTCAAGGAGGTTCGCTCTTTGGATGAAATCACAGAAGACACTCCAGACACAAAATACTACTGTCTGAGTGGAAATGTCGTACTGAGCACAGTATGGGCAGCTCCAAATCGGGACATTTCGCTTTGTCTGAACGGAAAGAACATCACAGCCCCTGCCGGTGCTTCTGCAATTACCGTAGGCACCGGCAGCACCTTCACTCTGATGGACTGTGGGAAAGGCAAAATCAGCGGTGGTTCCTCCGGCATTGCGGTAACAGACGGCACGTTCAACCTGCACAGCGGCGTAATCAGCGACAATACCACCGGCGTACTGCTCAATAGCGGGACATGTACGCTGAACGGCGGCTCCATTACCAAAAACACCACCACAGGTGTGGACTATCGGGATGGCACGCTTACCCTCAGCGGCGGAGCAAAGGTAATTGAGAACAAGACGAAAAATATTCTGCTTCACACAGGGAAAACGCTCTCCTTCGGGAAGCTGAATGCCGATGCGCGCTTTGGCATTTCTGTAGAGAATTCGGGTTCCTCTGAGGCACCCATCCCCGTTACTGACACAAACGGCGGGAATTATTTCAACAACCTCTTCCCGGATGATGTGCTCACAAACGAGCTGTATCGGGAGAACGGTGTGGTGTGGCTTCGCACACAGGGGCATACGGCGCACTGTGTCTGTGGTGGTACACACACCGACATTGGCAATCATGCGCAAGAAAAGAAGTTAAATTTTCAGCCGTGGAATCCCTATAAGGAAAATCCCGCAAAGCCTCAGATGCCGACCTCTATGCCTGCAGGTGTGGACGGCTACTACCTGACACAAGATGTCACGCTGAATAGCACTTGGAGCCCGTCGAATGTGGTGCTTTGTTTGAACGGACATAAGATGACCTTCTCCGGCAATGGTTTCGTGGAGATTTCTGGAAACGGAAAGTTGACGCTGACCGACTGCGGGACAACCGGCAAGCTTTGCAGGGAAGGCAGTGAAGTATACAAGAAAGGTGGCATTTCCCTCTCAACAGGAAGCACCTTTGACATGTACGGCGGCACGATTACCGGCTTTCAGCACGGTGTATCCACCGACCAAGTGGGTGGAACAATCCATCTGTACGGAGGGACGATTACCGGAAATGAGACTGTCCACGGTGCCGGCGTGTTTTGCTGGGGCAGTAGTAGCAATCCCTCAACATTCATCATGTACGGCGGAAAAATCACAAATAACCATGCAACCTATTCAGGTTCAGATATCAACGTAAAACCGTCAGGCGGAGGCGTATTTCTGAGAGAGTACAGTAAATTTGAAATGTACGGCGGCGAGATTACCGGCAACACCGCTACTTATGGCGGCGGTGTGTACTGCGGTGCAATCATAAGCCCCAACACCGCAGAGATGATTCTGCACGGCGGCAAAATTACCGGCAACACCGCTACTTATGGCGGCGGCGTGTACTTCAAGGACAAAGCCTTTCAGGTCACCGGCGAAGGCAAGGTAACAATTACCGACAACACTGGAAATGGCGGAAAAAATGTGGTTTTGTTTGCTGGGAAAACCATTCAGGTGACCGGTAAACTGCATGAAGAAACCCGCATCGGTGTGAGATCCTTTCATAATCCTACAGATGGAAACCCGATCACCATCGCCAAGGCAACTGATGGAGGCTGGATCAAGAAAGGAAACTTCACCTCTGACATTCCCGACTATGGTATCGCCCTATCGGAGGACGGCAAAATCGTGCAGCTTCAGACACACCAGCATAGCTGGGAGTACATCGTCAGTCAGGACGGTACAACTATTACGGAACATTGTAAGGCAGAAAACTGCGGACTGCCCGAAGGCAACGGTGGCAGTGTGATTATCAAGGCTCCTGAGGGTAATTTGATTTATGACGGACAAGGAAAGGCCGCAGTTCTGGAAAACACCCTTATCTCCGGTGTGGATGTATCGGAAATTACCTATACCAAGGATGGCACCGATATTACCGGAACGCCCACCGATGCGGGCACCTATACCGCCGCTGTTACCGTGGGCGGAAAGACGGCAAAAGTGCAGTACACCATTTTGCAGTCCGGGACTGAGTTTAGCGGCGGAGTGACAGTGTCTCGTCCGAACAAAGTCTATAACTACGGCGATCCTATCTACGTCACTGTGACGCCTAAGGCAACCGGAAATGCTCCTGTTAAAAAGGTGCGAGCACTTAGCACACCTCAGGCGGGTCAGATGGCAATTTACGAAGGAGACAGACAGCTTACTGACGCACAAACGGTTACCTCCGGCAAAGAGCTGAGCTTTACCATTGACACCGCAAAAGCGAATCTTGAAAAGGGACGGCACACGCTCACCGCAAAATTTGTAGGATCGCAAAATATGGCAGCGCAGGCAGGAACGGTGGATGTAACAATTACTTGGGCCTGGATTACAAATGCGGATGTTGCGGTAGAGGGCGAATCGTTTACCTATACAGGCTCTCCGATTACCCCTGCTGTAAGCGTAACATTAAAAGGAACACAGCTCATGAAGGACCGCGATTATACGATTGCCTATACGAATCACACCAATGTGGGGACAGCAACCGTGACCGTTACCGGCATAGGCAACTATACCGGTACATCAACAAGAACCTTTGTCATCAGCAAGGCAGCGGCCCCTGAAATCAGTTGGCCAACGGCAAGCGCAATTACCTACGGGGAAAAGGTGTCTGACAGCCGCTTGAGTGGAGGCAGTACCCAATACGGTACATTCGCTTGGTCGGATACTGTAAAGGATACGACTCCCACAGTGGGAACTTCCCCGTACAAAGTGGTGTTTACTCCCAGTGAAGCTACAAAAAACAACTATGAAACGATTACCACAACGGAGAAGAATGTTTCCCTGACCGTCAATGCAAAAAGCTTGAACGGTGCCAGTGTGACGGTATCCGGCAGCTATACATATACCGGTCAGGCTCAAATTCCGGCTGCTGATGCGGTAACGGTTCAGTTAAACGGTAAAACAATTCCTAAGGACCAGTACACAATTTCTGCCAGAAATAATACGAACGCCGGACAGGCAATCGTGACCGTTACCGGCAAAGGCGACTATACCGGCACAGCAAGCGGAACCTTTATTATCGGCAAGGCAACGCCTAACCCGATCACACCGACCGAATTGAACGCCTTCTATGGCAGCACACTGAAGGATGTACCTCTGACAGACGGCTGGGCTTGGAATGATCTAAATACTTCGGTTGGCAATGTAGGAGAGAACACCTTCCCTGCTACTTACAACAAAGATAGTAGCGGCAACTATAACCCGGTACAGCAAAACCTTACAGTGAAGGTAAGCCCTGCTTCTTATAAGATCACGCTGACCGGGCAAGCGGACAGCCCCGCGCAGATTACTCTGGATGAGGCTGTGGTAGAACCCGGCAACACCGGCGCAGCAGTCAGCTACGGCATGAATACCACCAACACAGCCCCCAGTAAGTGGCAGGCAGAGAAAGTATTCTCCGGCTTGACCGCAGATACCACCTACTACTTCTTTGCAAAGGTGGCGGCCACCACCAACTATGCGGAAACCATCAGCACAGGCGTGGCAATTACCACCCCCGAAAAAGAGGTCAGCAGCATTTCCATCCAAACCCAGCCCGCCAAGCTGGCCTACACCAGCGGCCAGCCGCTGGATCTGAACGGCCTGTCGGTGCAGGTAAGCTATAGCGACAACACCAGCAAAACCATTGGCTGGGACGCCAACAAGCTGACCGCCGATCCCGCCCAGGGCACGGTGCTGACCGTTACCGGGCATAGCGGAAAAACTGTCACCATCAGCTATGGCGGTAAATCCGCTGCCACCGATGCCCTCACTGTAACGCAGGGCACACAGGCGGCCCTCTCTATCACCGGCGCACCGGCCACCATCTATAACGGGGACAGCTTTACCCTGATGCTTTCCGGCGGCTCCGGCACCGGAACCGTCACCTGGAAGATCATCAGCGGCCCCGCCACAGTGGATGCCAACGGTAAGGTTACGGTAACTGGCACCGGCAGTATCGAGGTCAAAGCGACCAAAGCCGCCGATGCGGACTACAACGAGGCCACAGCTACCCTCTCTCTGACCGCCACAACCAAGCCCAGCGGGGGCAACACTGGCGGTAATACCGGAGGCGGCAATGGCGGCGGGAATACCAGTAGCGGCGGGGGCAGTTCCTCCAGCGGCGGTTCCTCTGGCGGTGGCTCGTCCTCCGGTAGTGGTTCTTCTTCCGATAACGGAGATTCCAGCGGCTCCACGGTTGTAGAGCGTCCGGATCAGACCAAACCGGAAATTCCTACCACCAGCCAGACCAAGCCGGCAACACCGGATAAAAACGGAAATACCAGCATTGACGGCAACGCCGTACAGGACGCAATCAACAAGGCCACCGCTGACGCGAAGAAAAATGGAACCACCGCCAACGGCATTGCCGTAACGGTTCCCATCCAGAACGCGGCGGATGCAAAGAATCTTTCCACCACCATCAAGGCACAGACGCTGGACAAGCTGGTGACGGCGAAGGCACGCCGGTTTGAGATTGCTACAAACGGCCTGCCCTCTTTTGGATTTACATTGGATACCTTGAAGATGCTGAATGCCCAGTCCAAGGGCGGGGATCTGATTCTGCGGGTTTCCAAAGCAGCGGTCACTTCCGCTGAGGCAAAAGCGGCGATTGGAACAAGACCGGTTTATGAGTTCTCTCTGGTTTATGTCACAGGCGGCAAGGAAGCGCCCCTCACCGATTGGCAGGGCAAGACGGTTTCCGTCAAACTGCCCTATACCCCGGCGGCAAACGAACAGGCCGGAAACCTGTATGCAGCTTATGTGGACGATACCGGCAAGGTACAATGGCTCACCAAGTCCAGCTATGACGCGGACCAGAAAGCCGTGATTTTTGAAGCACAGCATTTTAGTATCTATGGCGTAGGCTACAAGAACCCGGTTCCGAACTTCACCGACATCAATGGTCATTGGGCAAAGGAACACATCCTGTTTACGGTCAGCCGCGGGCTGTTCTCCGGCACCAGTGAAACCACCTTCAGCCCGAACACCACCCTGACACGGGGAATGTTTGTTACTGCTCTGGGACGGCTGGCAGGAATCAATCCGGCGGATTACCAGACCAGAAAGTTTACCGATGTAAAGGCCGATGCCTACTATGCCCCCTATGTCAACTGGGCAGTGAGTAAGGGAATTGTCAGCGGTACGACTTCCACCACCTTTGCCCCGGACAGCAATATCACCCGTGAGCAGATGGCAGTAATTATGAAGAACTACGCTGACAAGATGGGTTACTCCATCCCGAAAACGCTGGAGGCTGTGACCTTTGCCGATAACGCACAGATTTCTTCCTGGGCAAAGGATGCGGTCAAGGCGATGCAGCAGGCGGGCGTTCTCTCCGGCAAGGAAAACAACCGGTTTGACCCGCAGGGCAGCGCCACCCGCGCCGAGGCGGCTACTGTCCTGCACCGGTTTGTGGAGATCGTCATTGACCCGCAGTCCGCAAACGGCTGGCAGCAAAATGACAGCGGCGAATGGAGTTACTACAAGGACGGAGAGCCGGTCAAAGGCTGGCTCTCCGACGACCAGAAATGGTACTGGCTGGACAAGGCCACCGGTAAGATGTTCTCCGGCGGCTGGAAGCAGATTGATGGCAAGTGGTACTACTTCTACGCAGACGGCTCTATGGCGGTCAGCACCAAAGTGGACGGCTACGAAGTTGGCACAGATGGCGCGAGAAGATAACTGACCACAAATAACTTCTACTGCTTTGTTCCATTCCCATAGCGGTGCAAGGGGGGCTGCTTATGGGTAGATACCCCTTTTGACCTTTCTCCACCGCTAACAGGTGGAGACTTCCAAAATAAAATATCCAGTCCGATCAGGGCGCAAGTGAACTTACCATCACTTGCGCCCTATTTTTGTACGCACTGTTTCCACATAAAACCTAAAAAAGCCGGATCCCCAAACTGGGAAATCTGATCAGTCTTGGACACCGGGAACTGATCTATACGTTTCAAGGGCTTTTAAATGGTTATAGTGTTCAGAAAGAGGGAACGATCATTGTTGCAGACGATGGGATCGTTGTTGCCAGCAATGATGAGAGTCTGCTAGGGCAGAATACAACAGACAACGAAGTTGTCCAGGCAATGAAAAAGCATACAGACAGTCAGCACATTTATCATTTGAAGAATGAAGGAACCGGATGTTACGGAATTATGCTGAAGCAGCGGGATTATTATATCTACGCATATCTTCCTGACACACATTGGGATCTTATTGGAAGTCCGGGGTATGTGAAACATGTGATGATGAATATTCTGTCGAATGCGGTGAAATATAACAGAGCAAACGGACAGATCTATATCAGCTGCAGAGAGCTTCCATCAGAACAGCCGGAAATGACGACGATAGAATTTACCTGCCGGGATACCGGAATCGGGATGACAGAAGCATTCCAGAAACAAATTTTTGAACCTTTTGCGCAGGAGCATCCCGGAAGTCGTACAAAATTTGCCGGAACCGGACTGGGAATGCCGATCACAAAGAAACTTGTCGAAAAAATGGGTGGAACCATTTCCTGTGAAAGCAAAGAAGGCGCAGGGACTACCTTTGTGATCCGGGTTCCATTTAAAATAGATCCGGACGTGGATGAGCATAAAGTACAGAAAGATATACCGGAAAAATCTATAGAGGGACTGCATATCCTTCTGGTGGAAGACAATGAGCTGAACATGGAACTCGCTGAATTTATGCTTCGGAATGAAGGCGCTGATGTGACAAAGGCATGGAATGGCCAGAAAGCTGTTGAGATATTTGAAAAAGGCAGACCTGACGAATTTGATGTCATCCTTATAGACATTATGATGCCGGTCATGAATGGTTATGAAGCAGCGAGGATGATCCGATCCATGGACAGAGAGGATGCAAAAGTAATACCGATCATTGCGATGACAGCAAATGCATTCACGGAGGACAAACTAAGAACAAAAGAAGCAGGAATGAATGAACATATTGCAAAACCTGTTGATATGAAACGATTGGTAAAGATAATTTGTGAATTGGGACACTAATGGAAAACAATCCCAGAAGGGGGATCCGTAATGAAAAAGAAGATGCAGAAACCATTCAACCGATTATGAAAGCTTCGTCTCTACCTGTCAGGCATTTGACGAGGCAGGGATCCGGATAATACAAAGAGAGAAGGTCTGGACGGAGGCGTTTGAGCATATGGAGCAGTTTATCCAGGATACCGGCGAGAAAAGTGGCTGATGACTACGCCATATTTCTAGGTGGCCTTAAACCGTGACCTGACACGGGATGAAACGCGCCGTAAGAAAGCAATGAAGGTACTGAATACAATGCTTTCAGAGGAAAACGTATACTGCTTAAGGAAATATGGCACACCGCGTTCTCGTTACTTTGATGAGTCAGGTGTGCCAAAATTTTTATCAAGATACAGAACTAGTGTTTGCCGTACATTGAGAGATATGGTAGAATGTAAACAAGGAAAAGATATATTTGCATCGTAGAAGAAATCAGCTATAATAGAAATACTGGACAATCAAAAAAATATATGAGGAATTTGGGGTATGGAAGGAAATTTAACGAAGGGGCCTATTATGAAGACCCTGGTGAAGCTCGCTGTCCCGATCATGGCATCGGCATTTCTGGGGACGCTTTACAACATTACGGACATGGCGTGGATCGGTCTTCTGGGATCAAAGGCAGTAGCGGGAGTCGGCGTCGGGGGAATGTTTACCTGGCTTTCGCAGGGGCTGGCGTCCATGGCGAGAATGGGCGGACAGGTTCAGGTGGCACAGTGTATCGGGCGCGGGGACCGGGAAAAAGCCCACGGATTTGCTCAGGCTGCAGTGCAGCTTTCTGCGGCAATGGGAATCGCGTATGCGGTCCTCTGTCTCATATTTGTCAATCAGATGGTGGGATTTTTCAGACTTGAGGATGCGGAGGCCCAGGCGGCAGCGCTGTCCTACACAAAGATCGCCTGCGGACTGATTGTATTTTCATTTTTGACATTGACACTCACGGGACTCTATACGGCTCAGGGAGACTCAAAAACTCCGTTTATGGCAAATCTGATCGGACTCGTGACGAACATGATCCTGGATCCGGTCCTGATCCTCGGACCGGGACCATTTCCGAGACTTGGCGTAACCGGAGCAGCGATCGCTACGGTGACAGCTCAGGCGATCGTAATGAGTATCATGATTCTTGGGATCATTGCGTGGAAGAAGGAGAATGTGTTAAAAGGAACCCGGCTCTTTGCGAAGATCCCTGTTGAATTTTTAAGGGGAATCTGCAGGATCGGAATTCCAACCGCGCTCCAGGGCATGGCGTACTGCGGGATTTCCATGATCCTGACGCGAATGGTGTCTGGATACGGTGCGGAGGCAGTGGCAACGCAGAGAGTCGGCGGTCAGATCGAATCGATCTCCTGGAATACGGCTGATGGATTTGCAGCTGCGTTAAACGCGTTTGTGGCCCAGAACTATGGAGCCGGGGAGAGAGAACGCGTCCGGAAAGGATATCAGGTATCCCTGTGGACGGTCGGAATCTGGGGAGTGCTGGTCTCCGCCGTATTTATCTGTTTCCCAAATGCGATCGCGGATATCTTCTTCCATGAGCCGAAGGCGGTTGCGACAGCTGTGGGCTATCTCGTGATCATTGGATTCAGCGAGGCATTTATGTGCGTGGAGCTGACGACGATCGGAGCACTGTCGGGACTCGGAAGAACGAGACTCTGCAGCGTGATCAGTATTGTGCTCACGAGTGCCAGAATACCGCTTGCCATCGTTCTTAGCGGTATCATGGGGCTTGACGGAATCTGGTGGGCGCTTACGTCCACGTCGATCGTAAAGGGAATTATATTTACGTGCACGTTTTTCTGGATCATGAGAGAAAAAAGCGTGTGAGCAGGCAGTGCGGCAGGATGAGCTGAGGCATGATGAGGCATGATATAGAAAGGTTTCCTTTGCAGTGCCTGACCGAATGAGGAGACGGAAGTCTCAGAAAGCTCTGGTATGAGGAAAACAGTATGGAACGGTTGATATTTCATGTGGATGTGAACAGCGCCTTCCTCTCCTGGGAGGCGGCGAAGCGCGTAAAGGAGGGGCTGCCGGATCTTCGGGAGATCCCGTCCTGTATCGGTGGGGATCCGAAGCTAAGGCGCAGCATCGTTGTGGCAAAATCGATCCCGGCGAAAAAATATGGGGTGACGACAGGGGAACCTGTGGCTCTGGCGTTGCGGAAATGTCCGGATCTCGTGTGCGTACCGGGTGATTTTGCGCTGTATCAGAGGTGTTCCCGGGCGTTTAAGGAAATCTGCGCATCCTATGCGCCTGCGATGGAATCGTTTTCGATCGACGAGGTGTTTCTCGATATGACCGGTACCCATCTGATCTATCCGGATCCGGTGGCGGTGGCCCACGAGATCAAGGATAAGATCCGGGATGAGCTGGGCTTTACGGTGAATGTCGGGATCGGAACGAATAAGCTGTTGGCGAAGATGGCATCGGATTTTGAAAAACCGGATAAGGTACATACATTGTTTCCGGCTGAGATCCCGGAAAAGCTGTGGCCACTTCCGGTGCGGGATCTTCTGTTCCTTGGAAAGGCATCGGAGCAAAGACTCTTACAGGAAGGAATTAAGACCATCGGCGATATGGCGCGGAGCGGAGAGGCGGAGATCAAGCGGATCCTGGGAGAAAAGACCGGGCATCAGCTTTATCGGTATGCCAACGGCATCGACGATTCCCCGGTTCGTGCGGAGCGGGAGGAAGCGAAGGGCTACAGCGCGGAGACGACCGTGGAAGAGGATCTTGTGACGTATGAGCAGGCACTGGCGCTTCTGCTTGCCCAGTGTGATGTGGTGGCTGCAAGGATGCGCAGGGACGGGAAAAAGTGCAGCTGTGTGGCGGTGACTTATCGGACACTGGATTTTAAGACAAGATCACATCAGAGGGCGTTTGAGGATCCCACGGATGTGACGGAGGAGATCTTTGCGCAGGTGAAAAAGCTGTTATATGAATGTTGGAAGTGTGAGCCTTTGCGGCTGATCGGAATGGCGCTGACGGATCTTACAACGGATGATTTCAGACAGATCTCCCTGTTTGAGAATCCCAAGGAGCGGGAAAAACAGAAGAAAGCAGATGAGGCGTTCGACGATATCCGCAGGCGTTTTGGGAATGGAATGATCGTCCGGGGCAGTACGATGAGTACGGCCGGGAAGGTTGCGAGAAAGGCGAAAGCGCAGATGGATCAGGATGTGCGGATAAAGAAGGAAAAAGAAAAATAGAAAATTCTTTACTTGCAAATTTTCAAAGATGCGCTATAATAAGTCTTACAAAAAACAGGGGAGCTCGTTGGCGGGCTGAGAGGAAGTGCTCAAACTTCGACCCTTTAACCTGATGCGGATAATGCCGCCGTAGGAAGTCATGATATGAATTTTTACAGGGGACATGCCGTGATGGGTGTCTCCTGTTTTTATGTCATCTGATTTAAAAAATTTGGGATCATTGTGTTTCCGAAACAGGTGGCAGAAAAAACAGTAACAAAACCATACTTTGAAAGGAGAAAACGGGATCCGCCAGCAGGCGGCGGGCCGAGGGGGAGCGCCCTGGGCTTTGTATGAGATCAGCGATGGGAAGCCGTGTTCCGGCGTGAGAGGATGCCAGTAAGCATCGACCGCCTTCCATACAGTGATCCGGAAAGGGGAACTGTACATTTTTATGTGGAGTACATGGTACTTCACCTGTGGAAGCGCTGTTGTCGTACAGCCGTTTCCTAAAAATACGGCCGCAAGGGAAGCTTTGCGGCTGCGGAAAATTTTCAAAGGAGGAATGTGTGACGGTCCGAAGAAAGGAACGGTCACGCGGAATAAAACATGAAACAGACAAATACGAAAAAATTAGCGGTGGCAGCTGTTTTCTGTGCAGTCGCAGTGGCAGGAAGCTTATTTTCATTCCCGGTATTCGGGAGCAAGTGTTCCCCGGTACAGCATATGGTGAATATTCTCTGTGCAGTCCTCTTAGGACCGGGATACGGACTGGGCGCGGCATTCGCGGCGGCGCTGATCCGGAATCTTCTGGGACTTGGAAGCCTGATGGCATTCCCGGGCAGTATGTTCGGCGCGCTGATCTGCGGGCTTGTGTATCAGAAGACACAGAATATTCCGGCGACACTGATCGGTGAGGTATTTGGAACCTCTGTTCTTGGCGGACTCACGGCCTATCCGGTAGCGGTCTTCCTTATGGGAAAGAGCGCGGCAGGTCTGGCATTTTACGCATATGTGATCCCGTTCCTTGTTTCAACTGCCGGAGGTGCCGTGATCAGCGGTGTGCTGATCTATAGCTTAAAGAAAGCCAATATCCTTGCAGGGATGCAGGAAGCAATGGGACAGTAGAGGAGAGAGAAGCATGTTAAAACAGATGTTTGATCAGGTGCGGGAGAAGAGCCCGCTGATCCACAATATTACGAACTATGTGACGGTCAATGACTGCGCGAATATGGTTCTGGCCTGCGGGGCTTCCCCGATCATGGCGGACGACAAGGAGGAGGTCGCGGAGATCCAGACGATCTGCGCAGGCCTCAATATCAATATCGGTACGCTGAACAGCCGTACCATCGAGTCTATGAAGATTGCGGGAGCGCGGGCCAATGAGCTGGGACACCCGGCAGTGCTGGATCCGGTGGGCGTCGGGGCATCGACACTCCGGACATCGACGGCCAACGAACTTTTAAAAGCGGTAAAATTCGCCGTGATCCGCGGAAATATCTCTGAGATCAAGACACTTGCGGTGGGAACAGGGACCACAAAGGGCGTGGATGCGGATATCGCAGACCGTGTAACCGAAGAGAACCTTGATGAGGCGGTGGCATTCGTGAAGAAATTCGCAGAGAGGACAGGAGCTGTGATCGCGGTCACAGGCGCTATTGATCTCGTGGCGGACGCAAAAAAAGCGTACTGCATCTACAATGGCCATCCGATGATGTCCTCCATCACGGGAACCGGCTGTCAGCTTTCTGCTCTTACAGCCGCATTTGTGACTGCAAATAAGGATCATCCGCTTGAGGCGGCAGCAGCGGCAGTCTGCGCCATGGGACTCGCGGGGGAGATCGCCCATAAACGGCTGACACCGCAGGACGGGAACGCAACATACCGGAATTATATTATTGACGCGGTCTATCATATGGATGGTGAGAATCTGGAGCGCGGGGCGAAGTTTGAAGTAAAATAAAACTTGAAATTATGGCGAAGCCCATATATACTGTGTATAGTATTTCAGACAGAAGGAAATGAACAGCATGGTCATTGATGAAGAACTTTACAGACAGTATCTGCGCGGCGATGAAGCAGGTCTTGAGACTTTAATGAGAAAATACGGTAACCCGCTGACCCTGTACATCAATGGCTATCTGCATGATGTCCACGAGGCGGAGGATCTGATGATCGAAGTCTTTTCCTACCTGTTCACAAAAAAGCCGCGTATCAGGGACGGTGGTCTTAAGGCCTACCTGTATAAAGCAGCGCGGCACATGGCTCTGCGCCACAAAAGCAGGCGCCGGCTTTTCTTCAGCCTTGATGACCTGACGGAAGAGCCGGATGGAAAGACACTGGTGGAGGAGGTTATCCGGACCAGGGAACGGGATCAGATTCTGCACTTCTGCATGGACGAGTTAAAACCGGATTATCGGGAAGCTCTTTATCTGACATATTTTGAAGGAATGAGCTACCAGCAGGCTGCCGAGGTCATGGGAAAAAGTGAGAAGCAGATCACCAATATGGTATACCGGGGAAAAGCGCGTCTGCGCGGATTACTGGAGCGGGAGGGAATTACCAATGCGAAGTAATGAGGAACGGATCGCGGAAGTAAAACGCCGTATTGCGGAAAAAGAATACAAAAAAAGACTGCGGAGAGAATGGGCTGCCGCAGTTTGCTGCGTGGCCGCATGTCTTGCAGTGATCGCAGGTGTTTCCCTTTCCATGCCTGATATTGTCAGCCGGATCGAGATGGGAACTGCCTCTAACTTTGAAACAGCGGCGACGATTTTAGGTGGCAGCGCTGCACTTGGATATATCGTGGTCGGACTGCTCGCCTTTGTCCTCGGCGTGTGCGTGACGGTTTTATGTTTCCGCATCCGCAGACTGAACGAAGAAGAACAGACAGGGGAGCCAAAGGGGGAAAACGCAGATGGAAGTCGTCAGTAACCTTTTGCAAGCCGCGGTTACCCTGTTAGGCTTTTTCCTGGGTGGTATCCGGTATCTGAAAAGCCGGAAACAGGAGTATTTCCTGTTGACCTGCTTTTATGGCTGTTTCTTCCTTGGCTCTCTCTACTGGACACTGTATCTGCTTTTATTTTCCGAAACGCCGCAGGTCTTTTATGTGTCAGAGTTCGGCTGGGTAGCAAGTGTCATTTTCCTTTCCATACTGCAATACACGCTTTCTTCGGCAGAAGAACGGAGATTTCCGTGCAGGAAGGCCTTAAGTGCTGTCCTGATCGGTGTTCCGCTGTGTATATTTTACTGCACCTTTGGAGATATCCTCTCCAATCTGCTCTGGTGCGGTATGATGATCGTTGTTTCCTATTCTTCTATCCGGGGGCTTGTCTATGCCAGAAGGCAGAGGGGAGCTGCGCATAATATGAAATATTTTCATATCTGGGTACTGTGCTATGCGACATTAGAATATGCTCTCTGGACTTCCGGCTGCTTCTGGCCGGGAGATTCCATTTTCAGCCCATATTGCTGGTTTGATCTTTTGCTGGCGGGCTGCCTGCTCGCTTTGCTGCCGGCAACGGGAAAGGCGGTGCAGGAATGACGTATATTGAAAATGTTTTTATCTGTATGGCATCACCGTTACTGATCGCCGCCCTGTGCATGGGAAAACGGCAGACAAAATTTTTTCTGTTCTGCCTTGCGGGAATGGGGGCATGTCTGCTTTCCGCTTATATCAATACCTTTTTTGCCGCGCTTTATGGTGCGGACAACCTTGCCGCCACTGCGGAGATTGCCCCGGTGGTGGAGGAAGTCATGAAGCTTCTGCCTCTGCTCTTTTATCTTCTGGTATTTGAGCCGAAAGCGGAACAGATCAGAATTACCGCCGTGATGGTCGCCCTTTCTTTTGCCACTTTTGAAAATATCTGCTATCTGATCCAAAATGGAGCCGGACATTTTTCCTTTATTTTTTTCCGGGGGATCGGAACAGGAGCGATGCACGTGATCTGCGGAGCCATTGTAGGCGGAGGCCTCGCGTATGTGTGGCAGCGGACCTGGCTGAAGATTGCCGGAACCTGCGGTCTGCTGGGAGCAGCCATCACGCTTCACGCGATTTATAATCTGCTGATCGCTTACGGCGGCGCAGTGCAGTATACTGCCTATCTTCTGCCTGTAGTGATTTTGGCAGCGGGAAAGCTGATCGCCCGCCGTCTGACACCGTAATATAACTTTATTTTGTGATTTTTGGGAGCTGTTTTTACGCAGCTCTCATTTTTTTTTGAAAAATCTGCTTCCCGGGTGAGAGTTTTTCCGGATTTTTGTACCTATATAAGTGAAAGACCCTTAAGCTGAGTTTTCAGAAAGGAGGTTTTGTGTGCATGTACGATACACAAAAGCGTGTTGCGCTGGCAAAAGAGCGGATAGCGGAATATCGCCGCCGACAGGCGCGGCGAAGCATTCGCAGTCTGTCTGTACTGTGCGCTCTGCTGTTTTTGTCCCTTCTGGGAACGGTAGGTACGGTGCAGAGCCAGCCGATGGATGCCGCGGGAATGTACGGGGCGATCCTGCTGCATGAGGGTGTGGGCGGATATGTGCTGGAAGCGGTCATTTCCTTTACCGCGGCAGTTGTGCTCACTGTTTTATATATCAAATTCAGAAAAAGGAAACAGATACCATAGAAATGGGGGGAAAATCAATGAGAAAGCCAGAAAAACAAAAGAAACAAAGAGAACGGATCTATGCGGCACTGCTCGGTATCTGTATGATGCTTTCTTTGGTTTCTGTGCCTGTATTGGCGGCAGAAATGAGAAAAGGAGCGGGCAGCCATGAACATACCCCGGAGTGTTATACGTGGACGGAAACATGTGTCCATGAGCATGCGCCGGAATGTTACCCGCAGAAGGATACAACGGAACAAGTGGTCACCCCATCTGATGCGGTGGAGCCCACCGAGTGCGGCCATGTATGCAGTGAGGAAAGCGGCTGCATCACAAAAGAATTAAATTGTCAATATGACAGCGAAAGCACTCCAATAACTGCGAAAGCGCTTATGAAAAATAAAGCGATCGCAACCCGGTCCAATGCGCGGAAAGTCTCTTCTATCGCTCGCGCACAGGAGATGATCGATGCTTTGCCGGACGTAACAGATATCAATAACGATAACCTCGAGGAGGTAAGGCTTCAGTTTAAAGCTGTTGAGGACGCAATGATACAGCTTTCCGTTGAGGAGTCGGTCATACTTGATATCGCACGCTATCTGAAGGTTGCGGCTGTGCTGTATGGACCGTTTCCTGACATCCAGAATCCTATCCTCGGCACAGATATTAAATGGACGATCAGCAGAGACAATAAGACCATTACGATATCCGGTAAAGGGGAAATGCCTGATTTCGACAATACTATTTCCGGTAAAAGATGTCCCTGGGAGGACAAAAAGTCTAAGATTAACAAGGTGGTCATAGAGGAAGGAGTGACAACGATTGGAAAACATGCATTTAGTGGATGCATAGCACTCAATGAGGTGCAAATTCCAAAAACAGTCAAAACAATAGGGATTGCCGCTTTTCAGGGCTGTAACACCCTCAGGCAGATTGATATTCCAGGTAGTGTCAAAGATGTGAGGGGCTTCGCATTTTATGATTGCCCGCAACTTGGGCAAGTTCACACCCATTGGAAAGATCCGGAAGAAGCAGAATTGTCATTGGCATTTTATCTGCCCGGTAAATCATGGCCGGAGAATCTGACGATATATGTTCCTGACGCGTATAAAGACAAATTTGAAGCTGCATGGATAAACTGGAAGGTAAAGGGCGAAACTTACACAGTCTCTTTTGATGGAGGCAGAGCATCGGGACGTATGGAGTCAGTGGAAGGCATATCCGGGGATTACGTTCTTCCGGAGTCTGGTTTTACATATCAATCAGCGATCCTTGATTGCTGGGCGCTGGATAATCCTGATGGAGAGAAAGCGGGATGCCCGGGAGATATTTTTCCTGTTACGGAGAATGTGGTGCTTTATGCCAGATGGACACTTGTGATCGTGATACCGGAGCCAGAAAATCCGGTTGTGTGTATTCACGCATGGGGCGAATGGCAGAGCGATGCCGGAAAACATTGGAAGAAATGCTCAAACTGTAATGTCATCGGTCAAGAATCGACACATGAGTGGGATAGCGGCAAAGTGACAATACAGCCTACCTGTACAACCGCAGGTCAGAAAACCTATACCTGCACAGTCTGCTCTGCAACAAAATCAGAAACGATGGATGCGCGGGGTCATGATTTCAGTGTGCAGCAGCATAATGAAACCCGGCACTGGAAGAAATGTTCCCGCTGTGAGGCAGAGGATATCAGGGAGGATCACTCCGGCGGAACAGCCACCTGCAAAGACCAGGCGGTGTGTTCTGTCTGCGGCGCGGCTTATGGGGATCTGAATCCAGATCACCACACGGGCGGCACCGAGGTGCGCGGCAGAGTTGAGGCCACCGCCAGCGCGGATGGCTATACGGGGGACACCTATTGTAAGGGCTGTGGTATCAGAATTGCGGCAGGACAGGTGGTACCGAAGGATCCGGCGTCCCCGACGACCCCGACGACCCCGACGACTCCGACGACTCCGACGACCCCGACGGCCCCGACAACACCGACGAACCCGACGACACCGACGGCACCGACAATCCCGACGACACCGACAATCCCGACAACCCCGACGATTCCAACGACCCCGACGATCCCGAAAAAGGACAGCAGCAGTTCCGACAGCAGCGGCGATACCTCCAGCTATACGCTGAACTTTCATGCGAACGGTGGCGGCGGCATAAGTACAATCGGGGGAACCTACGGTAAGATGATCAGCCTTTCCGATCATATTCCGACCCGTGAGGGTTATGATTTTACCGGCTGGTATTCCGATCAGGAATTGACACAGAGGATCACGGAACTCAGGCTGATCGGAAACAGGACGGTTTACGCCGGCTGGATAAAGAGCGATCCACACGCAGGGGCGAATCCATTTACGGATGTGTATGGAAATGATCGGTTTTATAAGGATGTGATGTTTGTCTATGAAAAGGGATTGATGTCAGGTACCAGTGCGGTGACATTTGCACCGAACACCAATATCACCCGCGCTCAGATCGCGGTGATCTTCTACCGTATGGCGGGCAGCCCTGCTGTTGAGGGAAAGAACCACTTTACGGATGTTGAGTACGGTCCCGGTACCGTAGGGTTTTACGATGCGGTAACCTGGGCACAGCAAAACGGGATTATGGGAGACTTTGACGGCAAGAAATTTGGTCCGGATGATCCTGTTACGCGCGAACAGCTTGCATCGGTCTTTTATCGCTACGCACAGCTCAAGGGCTATGATACCACACAGAGTGGCATGGCAGCCGATAGCGATCTCCTTGATCTGAAAGGCACTGTTACCCGCGCTGAGACTGCGGAGATGCTCCATCAATTTGTAGAAAAACAGGGACTGAAACCTGTTGCTGCGTCGACAGGTGCGACAGAATGGGTGAAACCGGCGAGCTGAGACGATACATCGGGCTGACTATCCGGTAAAAGGTGGAACCTGAGCACAGGCGGCTGATGACCTGTGTGTCCGGGTTAAAAAATGAATAAAAGACCTTTTGACATCGTTGATTATTTTGTGTCAAAAGGTCTTTTTACTATTTATAAAATCTATGTAGTTCATGCTGGACGTAAATCGTAGAAAGCACATTCCTGACCAGAATCACGCGTTAAGTCTCACGGACGTTCGACTTGAATTTATCTGCGTGAAGACAGAATATCCACGCCCCACACAAGCAGAATCAGTCCCAAAAGGATCGCTCCAGCCTTATTCCAGTCGTACTGGTTCATCGCGAAGATCAGAGGTGCGCCGATTCCGCCTGCCCCCACGAGTCCGAGAACGGACGCCTCACGGATATTGACGTCAAAGCGATAGAGGACGGCGGAGCAGAACGCCGGGGCGATCTGCGGGAGAACGCTGTGGAAGACGGCTGGAACCGGGTGGACACCCATGGCGAGGAGCGCCCGGTACGGGCCGGGATCAATGACCTCCAGACATTCAGTGAAGCGCTTTGTGAGAAGTCCGATGCTGCAGACTGCTAACGTCAGGACACCTGTGAAGGCGCCGGGACCGGAGACCCGGATAAAGATCAAACCATAGATCAGAAACGGGATCGACCGGATCGCCATGATGATCAGGTTAAAGAAAAAGGCGGCCGGAGCAGGGACAAAGCGTCTTGTGTTGAGAAAGGCAAGGGGTGTGGCAAGGAAAGCACCGATGGCTGTTCCGACAATGGCAATGCAGATGGTCTCAAGAAGCAGATAGCCGAGCCCATCTTTCTTTGTGGAGAAAAAGAAGCTCCAGTCCGGCTGCGTGAGTCCGGCTACCATACTTTTTAAGGCTGCGGCACTTGTCCTTGAAAAATCCGGCGGAGTCTGTGTCGCGAGGCAGAAGAGGAAGATCACTGCAAAACCGAAAAGGATCATCCGTCCAGAGATACGGGTCTTTTTGGACAAGTCCTTTCTGCCTGAAAAAAGTTTTGCGATCTGTCCGCTGTGGATCACAGCTGTAAAATACCGGTTTGCGTACTCGATGACACAGACGGTGAGAAAGAGCAGCAGCAGGATCGCTCCGACTTTGTGGAATTCCCGCCAGGAGATCTTTTCGTTTAGGATCAGACCGATCCCGCCTGCCCCTACGTATCCGAGGATAGAGCTGTGCCGCACATTCGTCTCAAAGAGGTACAGGGCGTTTGTCAGAAACGCGGGCAAAATCTCCGGCAGGACGGCATGGATAAATGCCGGGAAACGGGCGCAGCCCATAGAGATAAGGGCCTGATAGGGGGCTGTGTCCGTATGCTCCGCATCCTCGTAGGTGAGCTTCGTCATGATCGCAAAGGTGTAGAGCGTGATCGCGAAGGTTCCAGCAAAGGTTCCGAGTCCGAAGAGAAAGGTCGCGGCGAGCGCCAGGATCAGCGCCGGAAAAGACCGGAGTATCTGGATCAGGAGACGCAGCAAACGCCTTGCCCAGGACGGAAAATGCAGGGACACAGCGCCGAAAGGGGAAACGATCAGTGCCAGAGCGGATCCTGTCACGGTACCAGTAACGGACATCTGGACTGTGTAAAAGAGAGGCAGCAGGATCTTCGGAAAAAAGGAGAGATCCGGCCGCATCATGTCGGCCGCCAGATCTGAAAGATGGGAGCTCCTTGAAATAAAAAGAGCCGGATCACATCCGGTGAAGGACGCGGCGGCGTAAAAGCAGAGAAGGAAGAGAATCCAGCCGGCAGGTTTTATATATTTTTTTCGATTTCTGTACATGGGTTGCTTCCTCCTCTGAAATGCTTCTCTGCAAGGATCCGTTGGGATGGATAAATGCATAAATAGCAGAGTTCTATTATTCATCACCTAAGATAGGTGGGCGTCTTCGAGACTGAGATAAATGTTTCTCAAGATTTCCTCATTCATTTCCGATGGCGTTCCATCAAAAACTACATTTCCGTCCTTCAGCCCGATGATCCGGTCGGAAAACTCCTGAGAAAATTCAAGGTTATGGCTGTTCATAAGAATCGTGACGCCATCCTTTTCCTGAATCTCCTTTAAAAGTGTCAGGATCTGCCGCCCGGTGACCGGATCCAAGGAGGCGGCGGGCTCATCAGCCAGCAGGATTTTTGGATGACGCATGAGGGCTCTCGCGATGGCGGCGCGCTGTTTCTGACCACCGGAGAGATTTTTTACCGGTTCTTCTGCTTTTTCCAAGAGTCCCACGCGGTCAAGAAATTTCAGTGCTTCTGCCCGGCGCTTTTTTCCGTAGATTCCGAACACAGCGGGGAAAAATCCCATATCCGGCAGACAGGCAGTGAGCACATTTGCAAGGCAAGTGGAATTTTCCACGAGACAGAAATCCTGATAGATGGTGCCGATGGATCTCTTTACATTCTTCCTGGCGGTTCCGGACATGGACGATATGTCGCTGCCATCAAAAAGGACAGCCCCGTCCCCCGGCGTCTCCATGCCGTTTAAGATCCGGAACAGGGTGGTTTTTCCAGCTCCGGACGGACCGATCACGGAGACGAACTCGCCCTGAGGGATGGTAAAGGTTACATGGTCCAGGGCGCGTGTCCCGTTTTTAAATTGTTTTCCAATGTTCTGAAGAACGATTTCCATGAAGATACCTGCCTTACAAATAATGAATCAGTAAAAAATTGGGATCTGTTTAGTTCATAGACTTTAACATTTCCTGTGCGGCGCGTTCCCCGTCATAGTTCGCGTCATCGCCCCACTCGTAGCCGACCTGACTGAAGACTTTGATGATGTCTTTGCCTTCATCAGTTCCTGCGATCTCGATGAAGGAATCACCGAGAGCCTGACGGAAGTCAGCGTCCTGCATGAGCTCGGAAGTTTTGCTGTATGCGATCATATCGTTGTAGATTCCCTCTGTGACGCCGATGATGCCTGTCTGCTTTACCATATCATCAGTGCCGCCGAATTTCTCTTTCCAGTCCGGCGCATATTTTGTGCGGATATGGCCGTAGGAGACCATGAGGTCTGCCTGTCCGGAGGCGAGGCGGGCGAGGGATGTGGTGTAGGAATCAGACTGGACCGCATTCGCGAGGTCAGCGATGGTCTTTCCGTAGCGCTCGTTTAACCATAAGGACGGATAAATGTAGCCGGACGCGGAGGTTGGTCCCATGACTGCCCAGGTGGCGCTGTTTAAGTCATCCCAGGTAAGTTCCTCGCCGTTGTTGACCTTTGCTAAGAGCTCCTGACCTTTTTCACTCGGTCCTGCGAGAATGATGGAGCGGTAATATGTGCTCATTTTGTCTGTGTTTTCCTCGATGGTGCCGTCGTTCCATTCCTTCGGATCTTCGGAGTCCTTGTTGATGGCGTAGCGGAGAGCCGTGAGGAGAACGTCGCAGTCATCGGAGAACAGGACATAGTTTCCTCCGGAGATAAATCCGATATCAGCGCTTCCTGCGCTCAGTGCCTCACCGACAGCAGTGTAGCTTGTTCCGACGGTCATGTCGATGTCTTTGACATCGTAGCCTTTTTCAAGCAGTGTCTCTTTTAAAAGGTTTTCTAACGGCTCTGTTGCTGTCGTGATCGTATCTGCGTCCGCGTACGGGGAGAAAGCGATCTTTAAGGAATCGATGGATTTTGTCTCTGCGGAAGCGGCTGCTTCAGAAGTGCTTTCCGCAGAAGCGGCAGCTGTGGTCTCCCCTGTGGAAGCAGCCGGTGCGTCCGTTTTGGAAGAACATCCTGCAGTGAGTCCGAGGCAGAGCGCCAGGGAGAGAGCCGGTACAACAAATTTTCTCATAATATAATACCTCCATAGCCCGTCAGGGCAGAATATATTTTCTGCTGAAAGAATGGGACACCGGGAAATACGGTGAAATAGTTTCAATATCCGCTAATGGTCAGGACACTGTGAGAGCGTGATCGTTCCGAATAAGAAATAGAACGCGTTCAGCTGCCATGAATCCGGAAGAAACAGGCGGATAAAGAAAAAGGCATGCTTTCTGCAGCATGCCGTAAAAATGACTTTCAGGCAGAATGCTGACAAGCCGCGGACATGGATCCGCGGCATGGGACGGTCGATCCTTTCTGGGATCCTCTCAGCCCGGAACACGGACTCCCTCGCAATCTGGTCTTCGTCATCAAGTAATTGAATTGACCGCAGCACCAGGGCGCTCCCCCTCATGCTGCATTCCGTTAACCGATTTGGATTGTAGCACAGGAGGCGAAAAAAGGCAAGAGAGGAAATTTCTGAAAGGCCGCCGGGAAAAAGCGATGGGCGGGGAACACAAGGCTGTAAGCAGGCTGCACGGAATACATGAAAAATATCGATGGATCCATGCAAAATCCGCAATCTTAAAATCATGTACGAAACCGGGTGCAAACTTGACTTTTCCGCTCGGAAAGTATATAGTAAATCTTGTCAAAAAAAGAAAATAAACAGACCGGGGAGCCTGACGGATCAGGCTGAGAGTTGGCTGCATCGCCAAGACCCGTATACCTGATTTGGATCATGCCAACGTAGGAAGCTGCTGAAGAGAACGAGTAGAAGTGGAGATACCTGCGGGTGTCTCCTTTTTTTACACGAACAACGAGCCAAAGTCCGCGCTTGCGCGAGACCTTGGCGACTGTCGCGATAACAAGGGGAAACTCGCGAAGCGTGTTTTCACTTGTTATAACAGGAAATTCCGGGGAATTCCCTGTTACACAAAAGGTACTGACGTGCCAATGCTGTGCACTCGCGCGAAGATGTAGATCGTCGCAAGCGGCCGCGCGAGGCGCGGGAATGTGCTAAGACGCGTTTCATGTATTGTAGGAGGTAGAAGATATGAACTGCAGACCGAAAGATATGCTGCTCTACGCGGTGACGGACCGCGCGTGGTTAAATGGTGAGACTCTGGAGAGCCAGGTGGAAAAGGCTTTAAAGGGCGGCGCGACCTTTGTTCAGCTCAGGGAAAAAGAGCTGGATGAGGAGATGTTTTTAGAAGAGGCGAAGAAGATCAAAAAGCTCTGTGCCGAATATCATGTTCCCTTTGTGATCAACGACAACGTGGATATCGCTCTTAAGATAGACGCGGACGGCGTTCATGTGGGACAGAGCGATATGGAAGCTGGAAAAGTGAGAGAAAAGCTGGGACCGGATAAGATCATCGGTGTTTCCTGTAAGAATGTGGAGCAGGCACTTCTCGCGAAAAAGCACGGGGCAGATTACCTCGGTGTCGGAGCGATGTATCCGACAGGAACAAAAAAGGACGCCACAGCGGTGACACCGGAGGCGCTTTCTGCGATCTGTCAGGCGGTGGATATCCCGGTAGTCGCCATCGGCGGGATCAATAAGGACCGTATAGAGCCCCTTAAGGGAACCGGTGTGGATGGTGTCGCAGTCGTCAGCGCGATCTTTGCGGCAGAGGATATTGAGAAGGCGACACGAGAACTGAAAGAGGCGGTAAGAGAAATCTTATAATTTTTTAAACACTACATTCAAACAAGCCAATAAGCCAGAAGAAAAATACTACTTGCCTGAAAATATGAATTCTAAATTCACAGAGCAGCAATTTTCCCTCTGGGTTTTGGAATAGATCAAGCGGAAAACATTTCCGCGGCGGCACATTGGGGGCACCACCTTGCGTCGCCTAATGAAAAGTTATTGATGCCTGAAAGGAGTTTTTATGATGAAGACAGCATTAACGATCGCTGGAAGCGATTCCAGCGGAGGCGCCGGCATCCAGGCCGATTTAAAGACGATGATCGCAAACGGAGTATACGGAAT
This sequence comes from Clostridium sp. MCC328, assembly GCF_018785465.1. Classification (NCBI taxonomy): domain Bacteria; kingdom Bacillati; phylum Bacillota; class Clostridia; order Eubacteriales; family Clostridiaceae; genus Clostridium; species Clostridium sp. MCC328. The sequence goes on along the minus strand of NZ_WQPW01000073.1, from coordinate 26,125 downwards.
GAGCGCGATCACAGCACTGACGGCCCAGAACACGACCGGCGTCCAGGGGATTTTCGAGGTAACACCGGAATTCCTGGAACAGGAGATCGACAGCGTATTTACGGACATCCGTCCGGACGCGGTAAAGATCGGAATGGTTTCTTCTGCGGGACTGATCAAGTCCATCGCAAAGAAGCTTCATGAACACAAAGCAGAAAATATCGTTGTGGACCCGGTCATGGTGGCGACAAGCGGATCAAAGCTGATCAGCGACGATGCCATCGGCACATTAAAAGAATACCTGTTTCCGATGGCGGCAGTCCTGACCCCGAATATCCCGGAGACAGAGGTTTTATCGGGGATGGAAGTAAAGTCCGCCGAGGACATGATCGCGGCGGCAAAACAGATCAGTGAGACCTATCACTGCGCGGTCCTCTGTAAGGGCGGTCATCAGTTGAATGATGCCAACGACCTGTTATACCGCGACGGCAGCTACCGCTGGTTCAACGGTAAGCGGATCGACAACCCGAACACCCACGGAACCGGCTGCACCTTATCGAGCGCCATTGCCTCCAATCTGGCGAAGGGTTATGACCTCGATACAGCGGTGGAACGTGCGAAAGCTTACATCTCCGGAGCGCTGGCAGCCATGCTGGACCTCGGACATGGATCCGGACCGATGGATCACGGATTTGATTTTCACGGAAAAGGATTTGCGGAGGAACAGGCATGACGATGACAGAACGCCTTTTAGAGGCAACAAAGGAGATCTGGGACGGCTATAACGAGACGCCTTTTGTAAAGGGAATCGCGGACGGCAGTCTGGATCATGAAAAATTTAAATATTATATGATACAGGATTATCTGTATCTTCTTGACTATACAAAGGTATTTTCCATCGGCACGGCGAAGGCGAAAAACCTCGACGCTATGCGCCTGTTCGCGGGTTATATCCATTCGATCCTGGACGGTGAGATGGATATCCACCGCGCATACATGACGAGACTTGGAATCGCGAAGGAGGAGGCGGAGCAGACACCGGTCGCTCTTGATAATCTGTCCTATACCTCTTATATGCTTCGTGTCGCTTACGAGGAAGGAGAGGCGGAGGTCATGGCGGCGATCCTTTCCTGCGCGTTGAGCTATGAGTTTATCGCGAAGAGGATCCTTGCGGAGTATCCGGCTGCAGATAAGCATGAGTTCTATGGGGAATGGGTCAGCGGATATGCGTCCGATTCCTACCACGAGGACAATGAGGTGCTGGCAGACCTGATGAACCGCCTGACGGAGGACTATTCCGAGAAGCGGAAACAGCATCTCGTGGACATCTTTACAGCATGCTCCCGCTACGAGGCGGCATTCTGGGATATGGCATGGGAAATGAGGCAGTAGGATGCTGAAATTTGACAATGTAAGCTTTCAATATGATGTGGAAGATTTCTCCATCATTGACCACCTTTCCTTCGATGTACAGGACGGGGAATTCGTGTCCGTCATCGGCGCTTCCGGCTGTGGTAAGAGTACGATCTTCCGGCTTGTGAACAAGCTTCTTCTGCCGGCTTCCGGCGAGATCCTGGTGGACGGAGAGTCCATTGAGAAGAAGAGAAACTACTGTGGATACATGCCGCAGCAGGATCTTTTATTTCCATGGCGGACCGTGAGGGAGAATCTCCTGCTGCCGATGGAGATCCGGGGCGGATATTCGAAAACGGAGATGAGAGAGAAAGCGGACGCGGCGCTCGAATCGGTTGGTCTTAAGGACTGGGGTGACAAAATGCCGAAGGAGCTTTCCGGTGGCATGCGTCAGAGAGCGGCGTTTGCGAGAACGGTGCTCACGGGTTCCGACCTTCTGCTCCTCGATGAGCCATTTTCAGCCCTCGATTACCTGACGAGGATCTCCATGCGGGAATGGCTTTTAGAGCAGTGGGAGAGGGAGAAAAAGACAGTCCTTTTTATCACGCACGATGTGGAGGAAGCGGTCTTTTTGTCCAGCCGGATCCTGGTTGTAGAGGAATCACCGATCACCCATCTGCGGTCCATTGATGTCCCGGCAGAATATCCGAGATCCAGGGACGAGCTTCGGAAACCGGAGATACTGGCCTTGAAGGAGGAGCTGATCGGTATGCTGAGGAAGGAGACGTCATGAGTAAGAAGATGAAGAAGGATCATGCGCGGGTTCCTTCCGGGGCTTCGCGCGGACAGACCCATAATTTTCTGAGTACGAATCTTCCGGCGGCAATTCTGGTGGCAGCTCTGCTGATCTTCTGGCAGGCGGCGGCTATGGGAATCGACGCGGCGTATATCCTGCCGTCACCGACCCAGGTGGTGGTACGGCTCTGGGAGCTTAGAGGTCCGTTATTTAAGGCACACCTTCCGGCAACGATGTCGGTGGTGGGGATCGGACTTCTGATCTCCATTATTCTTGGCCTTGGTCTGGCCGTTCTGATGGATGCCAGCGAGACAGCGGAAAAGGCACTTTATCCGCTTATCATCGCGTCCCAGACGATCCCGACGACAGCTCTGGCACCGCTTTTTGTACTCTGGTTCGGATATACGATCTGGAGCAAGGTGCTTGTGACGGTGCTGATCACATTTTTCCCGATCACGATCACGGTATTCGACGGATTTAAGTCGGTGAAGACGGAGATGGAAGAGCTCTTGTTTACCTTTGGCGCGGATAAACGCCAGATTTTTATGAAGTTAAAGGTTCCGGCTGTCCTGCCCTGCTTTTTCTCAGCGATCAAGATGGCGGTTCCGTTATCGATCATCGGAGCGGCCATCGGTGAATGGCTGGGAGCTCAGAGCGGACTTGGATACTTCAGCAGGAGGATGATGACACAGCTTGATGGAGCCGGAGTGTTCGCACCGATCTTATTGTTATCGGTGGCAGCGATGGCGGCTGTCTGGGTGGTCACACTGCTTGAAAAACGGATCATTCACTGGAGAAATGAGTAGAAAACACAACATGAAATTCTGGCTGACCAGTGAAAGAGCAGGACAAATTATATTGATAACGAAAGGAAATGACATGAAAAAAGGAATGAGAATCGCTGCAGCGGTGATGGCTGCGGCTTTCAGTATGACAGTACTTGCAGGATGCGGTAAGAGTGAGACAAAGACAGCGGAGACGACGGCAGCGGCAGCCGCTTCGGCGGAAAACAGCAGCGTGGCAGAGACAGCGGCTGCTTCTGATGAGAAAAAGGATCTCCGTGAGGTCAATGTGGTATTGGACTGGTATCCGAACGCGATCCACACCTTTATCTACACCGCCATCGAGCGCGGATATTATGCGGAAGAGGGGCTTGATGTGAAGGTCCGCTTCCCGGCGAACGCGAATGACGCGCTGGCACTTGTCGCTGCCGGCAAGGCGGAGATCGGAATGTATTATCAGCAGGATGTGATCCAGGCGGTTGCAAATCAGGGAACGAAGATCAAGTCCATCGGCGCGATCGTGCAGTCTCCGTTGAGCATTGTGCTTTCTTTAAAGGATAAGAATATTACAAGCCCGTCCGATCTTGTCGGAAAGACGGTTGGATACGGCGGAACAGCTCTCAGTGAGTCTATTGTGAAGACCATGATGGAGTATGTGGGCGCGGATGCGTCAGATGTAAATCTGATCGACGTTGGATTTGACCTGATGAGCTCTATGACTACCGGCAACGTGGATGCCACCATCGGCTGTCTTGTGAACCATGAGGTTCCGCAGCTGGAGGAAGAGGGCTTTGACGTCAATTATTTCATGGCAAACGGATATGGCATTCCGAATTATTATGAGGAAGTGTTCCTCGCAAATAATGAGATGATCGAGAGTGAGCCGGAGGTCTTAAAGGGCTTTTTACGTGCATCTGCAAAGGGCTTTGAGGACTTTAAGAAGGATCCGGACGGCTGCCTCGCGATCCTCATGAACAACCAGAATGAGGAGAATTTCCCGCTGACACAGAGCGTTGAGGAGAAATCCTGTGAGACTCTGCTGCCGCTTATGGAGACGGAGGATGTTCCGTTCCTGACACAGACGGAGGAGTGCTGGCAGGAGAACATCGACTGGATGCTTGAGAGTGGACTGATCGATCAGAAGGTTGAGGTTTCTGATGTGATGGTGGACCTAGGGGAGTAGGTTCCTTGGGGAAATCTTATAGGAATTGAGAAATACCGGGATGGCGGGGAGACTGCTGTTCCGGTATTTTTGTTGGTTTGAGTCAGGAAAAGAGAGGTTGAGTCAACTTGGAGGAAGTACGCGCAGGTCAGCTTCCGGCTCCTGGTGCTGTCGATTTCCAGGCGGTTCCTCTATGCTTGCAGAAAAATGCTAAGGGCGGAGAAAATGGGACGCAACTCGCTTCGCTCAGACAAGCGCCCCATTTCCTCCAACGCATTTTCCTGCGAGCCAAGAGGAAGCCAGGCCTGTAAATCAGGCACCCGGTTCCGGAGGCTGACCTGCGCTGGGGATTGAAGATTTAAGTATAGATCTGGATGATGTATATAGTTGTTACTGTGGAAAAGAACGCTTGTTCATATGAAAGATATGTATTATAATTGAGGTTAGATAACGTTTTTTCGAAGAAAAAAGAGATGTCTGGATGGAGGAAAACTGTACTGTTTCGGTTTTTGAAAATCAGGCATCGTGTCCAGCGGCAGTCTTGTGCTGGATATTGACGAGATTGAATGGGAGGAAGGTTATGACAGAACAGATGAAGAAGGAGAGGGCAAGGCGGCTGTTTTTGATCGCTTTCGTCCTGTTTACGTTTGCGAACGGATTTGGCGGCAGTATTATCTCGAATTATTTTAAGGGCGTGTATCAGGTGGACTCGGTGCAGAGGGGGCTTTTGGAGATCCCGAGGGAGCTGCCGGGAGTTGTGGGAGTGTTTGTGATCGCGGCACTGTCGGGATGTGGGAATCTGACGTTGGCGATGATCAGTTTCTGCCTGTATGCGGTGGGAATGTTTGTCCTTGGTCTTTTATCTCCGGGATATCTCTTAATGCAGCTGTTTGTGTTTACCTATTCTCTCGGGGATCATATTGTCATGCCGGTCCGGGATGCGATCGCGATGGATCTCGCGGATGAGGGGAAGACGGGAACCTTTCTCGGAAAATACCGGGGATATGCGACGATGGGGTCCATGGCGGCATCACTGCTTGTATTTATCGGATTCCGGTACGGGGCGTTCTGGTTCCGGGCGGACAGATCGGTCGTTCCGTCGTTTTGTGTGTCTCTTGTGGTCGTTGCGGCAGCGTTATTTTTCCTGTGGAGACTGAGAAGAGAGGTTCCGTCCCTTGATGTGCGAAAGCATGATGAGAAGAAAAAGGGACTGCCGCTTAAGAAGAAATACATTCCTTATTATATCGTTACAGGGGTTTATGGTTTCCAGAAACGGATGCGTCTGGTGTTTGCACCGTGGATCATTATCGAGCTCCTTGCGATGGGGGCAGATACGGTGGCGCTTCTTGGAATCGCGGCGCATTTTGGCAGCAGTATGATTGCTCCGCAGATCGGAAAATTTCTTGACCGGTATGGTGTGAAAAAGGGACTTGTTCTGGAGAGTGTGACGATCGGGGCGATCTTTCTGTATGCGGCCTGGGCAGTCCATGGGATCACGTCAGGTGTGTTTACGGGGAGAGTGGAGCAGATCTTTGCGTTCACGGCATATATTTTTATTATGATCGCAGATCATTTTAACGCGGTTCATGTGATGTTGATGAAAAAACTCAGCGACTCTCCGGCGGACGTGATGGAGAACCTGTCGTTTGGGCTCAGTGTGGATCATGTGCTGGCAGTGACGGTCTCCGGGCTTTTGGGAGCTGTCTGGAAGTTTGTAGGTCCGGAGTGGGTGTTTGTATTGGGAGCAGCGGTCTGCCTGGTGCATTTCGGGGTGGCTGTGTGGCTTGGAAAGAGAGCAAATTAGATTTCCATTTTTGCAAAGAAGTTTTGGGAGAACGTGGTATGATAGATTCAGAAACTTGGAAATCATGTGACAGGTAAAGAAACTGCGGAATGACTGCTGCAGAGGATGTATTTGGGAGGAACGAGGATATGATCTTTGTATCACACTATGATTCACCGCTTGGAATGATCTATATGGCGGCGGATGATGACGTATTAAAAGGAGTCTGGTTTGAGGGGCAGAAGTACTTTGCTTCTGGATTGGATAAGAAAGAGACGGAAGATAAGGAGACGCCTGTTTTGAAGCAGACGAAAGAGTGGCTGGATCTTTATTTTGCCGGGAAAGAACCGGAGTTTCTTCCGCCGCTGGCGCCGGAGGGCTCAGAGTTCCAGAAAAAGGTATGGAAGATCCTGCTTATGATCCCGTATGGAAAGACCATGACATACGGGGAGATCGGCAGGAAAGTCGCTGAGATGTCCGGGAAAAAGACCATGTCTGCCCAGGCTGTTGGGGGCGCGGTCGGTCATAATCCAATCTCGATCCTGATTCCGTGCCATCGGGTGGTCGGAACGAACGGCAGCCTCACTGGGTATGCGGGCGGAATCGAGAAGAAGATCGGACTGCTGAAACTGGAACGGACGGATATGTCCGGGATGTTTGTGCCGAAGAGAGGGACGGCGCTGTAGTGGAAAATAAAGTTGTAATTAGCTGCAAAGTAACGGAAGGAGCTGATATCATGGATGAATTTTTAAAACTGCCGGTTGGCATCGATAATTTTGAAAAGATCCGTCAAAATGGATTTTACTATGTCGATAAGACGAGCTTGATCGAGCAGCTCTTTTCGAATTGGGGGGAAGTTAATTTATTTACCCGTCCGCGCCGTTTTGGAAAAACACTCAATATGAGCATGCTGAAATATTTCTTTGAAATCGGGTCGGACCGGTCGCTTTTTGACGGACTCCATATTTGTGCCAATGAAAAGATCTGTTCTGAACATATGGGAAAGTACCCGGTGATCTTTCTTTCATTAAAAAATGCAGAGGGATTGAATTTTGATACAGCGAAATATCAGATGGTCGAACTCATTGCGAGGGAGGCAGAGCGTTTTCCTTTTTTGGCAAAGGACACAAATTTATCAGACCGTGACAGGGAAAAGTACAGAGTGTTGACAGCATTTGCAGATGGACATTATCAGATGAGTGATGATGTACTGTACGGCTCTCTGCAGACGCTTTCCGAACTTCTGTATAAGCATTTTAATCAGAAGACGGTTATTCTGATCGATGAATATGATGTACCGCTTGATAAGGCCTTTCAGCATGGTTATTATCGGGAGATGGTCGCTTTAATCCGGTCGCTGTTCGGAAGGGCACTGAAAACAAATGAGGCTTTAGCCTTTGCAGTATTGACTGGATGTCTCAGGGTTTCTAAAGAGAGTATTTTTACGGGATTAAATAATTTTAAGATTCTGTCGATTACGGATTCGCGGTTTGATGAACAGTTTGGTTTTACAGATAAAGAAGTACAGAAACTTCTCGCGGATTATCACTTGGAAGCGAGATTTTCGGAAACGAAGGAATGGTACGATGGTTATCGTTTTGGCAATGTTGACGTGTACTGTCCGTGGGATGTCATTAATCATATCGACCGAATCAAGGACGATCCGAATGCAAGACCAGAAGCATACTGGATCAATACCAGCGGGAATGACCTTGTAAAGCGTTTTGTGGATAAGGCAAACAGAACGACCCGGAATGAGATCGAACAGTTGATTGCCGGGGATGCAATTGAAAAAATGCTCCGTCTTGATCTCACTTATGATGAGATCGATAACAGCATCGAAAATCTCTGGAGTGTTCTATTTACCACTGGATATCTCACACAGACGGGAATGACAGAGGATGGCGCGTACAGGCTCGTGATTCCAAACCGGGAGATCCGTGAAGTGTTTAAATTGCAGATCCAGGAGTGGTTTAAAAAATCAATTTTCAGCAATACGGAGCAGCTAACTGCTTTCTGGAAAGCTTTTGAAGAGGGAAATACGGATGGAGTTGAGATGTATCTTAATCGGATCATGAGCAATTCCATCAGTGTTTTTGACATAAAAACTGGAGAAGAAAAAAAAGAAATCTCATACCATAATCTTCTCGTGGGTATTTTAACGGGGAACGCAGACTGGCTTGTGAAATCTAATGTTGAGGCAGGAGAGGGATTTGCGGATATTATCGTAGAAACGGAAGATCCGAATGCAGGCATTGTTGTGGAACTGAAATATACGAAGGATTACGATGAGATGGAGCAGGCCTGCAGGGCGGCGTTGGATCAGATCAATGACCGGCGTTATCAGGAATATCTTTTAAATGATGGTCGAAAAGATATCACACTTTATGGAATTGCCTTCTGTAAAAAACGTTGTAAAGCGATTGCTTCCGGAAACTTATAATTGATTGGTGTTAATGATGGATGGGTGTAGTGCAGAAAAACGAATTTTTTGCATTACACCTGTTTTTTATGATATTATGGTAGCGGAAGAATTTAGATTTCGTTGAGGTGCGACATGAAGATACAGAAAAAATGGCTCTATATACTGCTGGCTGCAGCAGGTGTGTTCGGTGTGGTCACAATTCTCTTTTTTTCAGGTGAAAAATGGTTGCGTGATGGCTGGTATTATATCCCTGACAGGGCGATCGCCATTGCACTTGGGCTCTGCGTGTTCTGGCAGATCGTGCTGACAGCGGGGACATTTTTTTTGCTGGCGTGGAACAGAAAGAAATTCGACGGCTGGATGAGAAGGATTATCAGGATACCGGTGATCGTGGCGGCGGTTTTTCTGTTCCTGTTTTTTGCATGGAACTGGTTTCTTTACAGTCTTGGATTTGAGCAGAAAGTGGAACAGTATGATGAACACATTGCCCTGTATGTAACGAATACATTTGTGAGAACGAGATTTCGGTATCCGCATTATATGTATGAGGAAAACTGGCTGTTTATGAGGAGTCTGAGTGATGAAGAACAGCAGGAAGCTGTTTTAAAATACGGAGATCCGGATGATTATTACAGGGAATATCATTAACGGCAGATGCAGATATGCGCCGGAAGAAAAGCTGCAGTTGGAGAGTTATGTGATTCAGAAAGGAAAATAAACGATGCGATATTTAAAACCACATTTTTACGATAAATTTGTCTGCACGGCCGGAGACTGCCCGGATACCTGCTGCGCGGGATGGCAGATCATGATCGATGAGGATTCTCTTGAGAAGTATAAAAACGTGCAGGGGGAGTTTGGAAAACGCCTGCATGGGTCGGTCAACTGGGAAGAGGAGTGCTTCTGTCAGAATGAACAGCGGTGCGCGTTTTTGAATCATGAAAACCTGTGTGACCTCTATAAGGCGCTGGGACCGGACGCGCTCTGCGATACCTGCCGCCTTTATCCGAGACACACGGAGGAATTTGAGGGACTTAGGGAATTATCCCTGTCCCTTTCCTGCCCGGAGGCGGCGAAGATCATTCTTTCCTGCAAGGAGCCGGTCCGGTTTCTTGAGGAGGAGACGGACGAGGAGGATGATTTTGACGAGTTTGATTTTATGATGTTTTCGAGGCTGGAAGACACCAGAGATGTTCTTTTCTCTGTTTTACAGGATCGAAATCTGCCGCTGACACTGCGTATGGCAACGTGCGAGCAGCTGGCGGAGAGATACCAGATCTGTATGGAGGAAGGAAGAGAGTTTGAGATCGATGATCTGCTTCAGGAATGCGAACGCCATCACAGGGAGGGAACCTTGCGGGAGTTTATATCGGAAAGTCTCTCAGAAAAGGGCGTGGATGCGGCATCTTTTCATCAGTGGGAGTGGCAGAAGGAAGAACTTCAGGTGCTTTATGGCCTGGAACGTCTGCGCCCGGAGTGGGATCAGGTGCTTGACGGGGCGGAAAGGTGGCTGTATCAGGGAAGCAAAGAGGAATATTTTAAGATCTGTAAGGAATTTCACCGGATGTATGGGGCGCTGAGCAGCCATAAAGAAGAGTGGGAAAATCTGGGCGAACAGCTTTTGATGTTCTTTGTCTATACATATTTCTGCGGAGCCGTCTATGACGATATGGTCTGCTCCAAGCTGGAGCTGGCGCTGTTCTCTGTCCGGTGGATTCAGGAATTTCTGATCGTCCGGTGGCTGGAAAACAGGAAGAAGCTGTCCATGCAGGATGTGGAGGAGCTCTCCTGGCGGTACGCGAGGGAGATCGAGCACTCCGATGATAACCTGAATGCGCTGGAGGACTGGCTGTTTGGGATGTATGCGCCGGAAGGATGTATGTTGGAGGATGAATAGAGATGATTTCATCCGGTCTTTTCGTGTGATCGGAGCCGGACATATCGCTGCATTTTGATCTGGTTCTGAATGATTTTGTTTTTGGGGGATTTCAATATTAAGGAAACGAGTTTGCTTTCTTTATACATTTTTTGCAAGAGGTACGCGCCAATGAGTCTCCGGGCGCAGACGCTTAGTGGGATTCCGGAAGGGTTCCTCTAAGCTTGCAGAAAAATGCTAAGGACGGAGAACAGGGAACACAACTCGCTGACGCTCAGACAAGTGTTCCCTGTCTTCCAACGCATTTTCCTGCGAGCCAAGAGGAAGCCAGCTCCCGGGATCCAGGCGCGCCTGTGCCCGGAGACTCATCGGCGCTGGGAATTGACTGAGCTGAAAGCGAGGGGTTATTCTCTTAATTCAGGCAGTAAATTACTATAATACTTCATTTCCCCAGACAAGACTTTATCATAGAAGCTCTGCTTCCAGTCAATAAATGCGACAGCCTGCTGCAATTTTTCGATAGACTGAAGCAGAGCTTCTCTTTTATTTTGCAGAATAATTTTTCGCGTTGGAATAGACTTTTCTCCTTCAAGGCAAAGTGCGAGATACTCTTTCATTTCAGCAATGCTCATACCGCAATTTTTCAGGCAGTTTAAACTCTGGATCCATTTAATATCGTGATTATCAAACATCCGGTAATTTCTTTTATCCCTTTTTACATTGGGAACAAGTCCTTCGTTGCAATAAAATTTCAAATTTTCGTAGGTCATATCGGTTAATTTGCAGGCCTCTTTCATGGAATACATAACATTCTCCTAAAAACATAAAATTAAATTCAAAATGCTGAATTTAACAGCTTGGATCTCAAAAAGTCCTTGACCGGTAGCAGCTACCGGCTGGTAGGATTATAGCATGATGAAAAAAATGAATCAACAGGCAGGGGGAGAACAAATGGAATATATCAGGTTACGAAAGATGAGTGTGAACGATGCGTGCGGGATGCATTGGAAGTGGGATATCGCAGCATTGATACTGCCCAGAGTTATTTTAATGAAGAGGAAGTTGGGAAGGCTATTGAAAAGTCAGGAATTGACAGAAAAGAAATATTTTTAACCTCCAAGGTATGGATCGAACATTTCAGATATGAAGAGTGTAAAAAATCTGTGCTGGAATCTGTGGAAAAACTGCGTACAGATTATCTGGATCTGCTGCTGCTGCATCAGCCGTTTGGTGATACTTACGGCGCGTGGCGTGCTTTGGAAGAATTGTACAAAGAAGGAAAATTCCATGCAATCGGTATCTCCAACCATTATACAGACCGCATGGTAGAATTTGCAAACTTCACAAATATTAAGCCGATGGTAAATCAGATGGAAACGCATCCCCTTAACCAGCAGAAAACATTAAAAGAATGGGCAGACAAATATGATATCCGGCTGGAAGCGTGGGCACCATTTGGCGAAGGAAGAAACGGTCTTTTTGAGAATGAAGTCCTGAAAGCGATTGGACAGAAATATGGAAAAACAACAGCTCAGGTAATGCTCCGCTGGCATATCCAAAGAGGTGTGATCGTAATTCCGAAGTCTGTACATAAAGAACGTATGATTGAAAACTTTAATGTATTTGACTTTGCGCTTGATGAGAATGATATGAACCAGATTTCACAGATGGATACTGCCACAAGTGCTTTTTTCTCACATCAGGATCCGGCAATGGTGGAGTGGTTTGTAAAAATGGTTGAGGAGCGCAAATCGCAGCATGACAGCAGCAAAGAAAAAAAGAACTGGTAAAGCAGCTTATGAGGTGAGTACGCACTTTTTTACTGCTATTGTCACCGGAAACTGCCGGTGGCAAACTCAGTTGGAAGGAAAAGAAATTAGGTGGGGACAAAGAATGAAAGGTCGTGTTGCAAAATATTATCTGACAGACGGAAGAAGACATACAGATTCAGAAGGTTATAAGACAAGCGTGGCATTTGAAAAATACCTTGCAGACTGCGGTCTTCAGGTGGCGACTGACAGAGACTTTGGAATTACAGCTCTGCGGTGGGCAGGAATGAAGGCGGGAATTGGAATCATACGAAAAAACAATTTCTTTTATACCGAGAAAGGGTCTTATCAGTATCTGGAGGCTTTTTTAATTGATGAGCCGCTTCAGTACATTGTGGAGAATCAGATCAGACCATGCGCTGAGAAATGTAACCTGTGCATACGATCCTGTCCGACAGAATCATTGGAAGCGCCGTACATGATGTGCAGAAACACCTGCGTTTCCTGCCTGACAACATGGGATGGCTGGGATCTAAGGACGGAACCGCTGCAGAACAAATTCGAAAAATGGATCTACGGCTGCGATGCCTGCTAGGATGCATGGCCCCATAATAGAAAAGCATGGAAAGATACAGAAGAATTCCCAGAACTCGAAGCGTGGAGCAGCCATTTTACGGATACAGAGATCGTTCTGGCGGAATACAGCTGGCTGCGATCCGTCGTGCAGCCCAAACTCTGGTATATTCCGCAGGGGAAAGAGTGGCGGTATAAAACGAATGCGCTGAACGCGATGTTAAATAACTATGATCCGAAATACCTTCCGGTTATTAAAAAAGTATGTCAGGATGAATATCGTGAGGTTCGTGATATGGCGGAGTGGGTGCTTGAAGAGATTGAAAGGAAAGGTATCGGTGAATCGGAAAATGGGCAGTGATGTTGCATATAGAACATAAAATTACAGATAATTAACTAAAATATAAATAATATATTACAAATTATGAAGATATACGGAGGTATATTGAAAAAAAACAGCAATTGAAATATAATTTAAATAAGAGAAAAGCGCAAAGTGGACTGCCCCTCGGAGAGGAGGCAGTATGAGCAAGAAGAAAATTAAAATAAGATATATCATTTTTGTTCTGATCATCATAGGCATAGTAGTTTTTGTTGGAAAAATAACTAAGCTTGATGATTTAAACGCAGAAAAAGTCACCGAGATCATACTCGTATCCCCACCTTATAAAAAGAGAATAACAGACCGGCAGGAGATCGAAGAATTTACGAGTCTGTTTAATGAAAGAAAAAAGAAACCTGTATTTTCAATCATCAACTCATCTGGCTGGAGCAAAAGAGCCATTATAACAACGGAAACATATCAATAGGATATTATTTTTTGCGGGGAAAACATCACAGTGAACAGGCAGAAATATGTCATGGATGAATCGATTGATTCTGAACTGGAACAGTTTTATCAGTCCCTGAATGAGACAGAGGAAAAATATAATTAACAAAGCCCCGTTAAGATGAATGCCCCCGGATAAGGAGGTCACTATTATGGATAAATCAATAAAAACATGGAGAGTTTTTCTTTTTGGGATGTGCTGTATCTTGGTGAGCCTGTATATAAAAAAAATTTTACTCTCATTAGAAATAATAAAAGGTGATTTTTTATCCAATAGTATTGTTGGGGTTGCGGTGATCTGGTTCATAGCCGGTATTTTTCGCCTATACCATTTAAAGCGAACATATCCTGAACTTAAAACAGTCTTATCGAAAGATAAATGGTGCATAGCAGAATCTATTCTTATTTTCATTCTAGCAGTGGGATTAACATTAACTGGTGTAGGAGCGCACAATACCCAGATGTTATCTGAAATATTTCAAAGAGATGAAGATGAGAATATCACAGAATCTATAGTAAACACAGAGTATGGTTCTATAGAGGATTTTTCAGCAAACAACAGCATGGATATTTTTGTGCTTAATTTTAACAAGGAAAGCAATTTAGATAATGGATCGTTCAGCGCAGTAGATAAAACTGTTTCTGTGGCAAAGAGCTATACGGCAGTAACATATGAATGTGAGATAGATAGCGATAGATTTCAGGTAAAGTTGGCAACATATGATTCGGACAATGGCGAAGAACAACTGAACGCTGTAATAAAAAGCAATCCGGACATATTCACGAAAAAAGATATTGGAGGAAATTCCACATATTATTGCCCGGGATCAAAATATGACTGGTCGGACTGTTATGCAATGGTAGTAGATCATAAATTACTCGTGGTTAATATAGAAAAAGAATATGATCAATACATTGAATGGGTGTTAGGGCATATCACATTACAGTAATAAAGAAAGTAATTACTTTTTGTAATATTACAAGGAGCTAGTTTATGCAGATTATATTTCTGCCTGGTGATGAACCATTTTCGCAGTATCCTAATCATTATGTCGTTACTTCTAGTCTTGAAAACGTGATACTCACCATTTAAAGAATGGAGATGATCCTGATTAAAAAGATACGCATAATTGCATTAATATCTATTCTGTGCCTACTGATAGTTTATTTGCTTTGGAATAACATGAGTTTAAAAGGAAATTGGCCGGATGATTCTGATACCGTTTCCATTGAATGGTATGATTATAAAGGAATCTATCACAACCAGACTTTGACAGAAGAAGAAAGAAGCGGACTTACTCAATTAATAAAGGATATAACCCCAAAGAAAATATACATAACTCCGCAATCACGTTCAGGAGAACAAAGTTATAATATTGACTATTCTGGCAAGCGAAGTGTTCGTTATACTGTAAAAAGTTCAGGTTTAATTATTATTTTGAATAATGAATTTCCATTTCAACATTCGGTCTGAAATAGGAGATGACGCGGTAATTATTCAATACATAAATAGTATGGTTGATAGATGAGCAAAGAAGAAAAAACGCATCACCATAAAAGCTGTTTGATCGTGATATGAATGGAGAACTTGTACACTGGTTCACAAAATCAAAGGGAAATGGAGGGGACAAAATGAAAAAACATTGTATACTATGGACTGTAGTAATAACTCTTATTGTTTCCTGGTTTTTATTTTTCCCGTGGAGCAAACAAGTATTAGAGGATGGCGGGACTATTGTCTATTCCAGTTTCACATATAAAATTTATATATGGAACTCAATAGGAGGAAAAAATACGACTGAGATATATTATTTCCCATCTAATTTTAAGTATAGGAGTGGAACATTAAATTAATAATCAAAAGTCAATGATAAACCCTTGAACATTGTTTGTGTGTCTGTCATCGAATATTTTCAACTGGTGAAAGTCTGGAAACTGCTTGGTAATGGGAAGGGGGAGGAGAAAAATGTTGTCCTCTCAAAAGAAATATTTTATTACGATTATTATATATGTTGCGCTTTACCTTTTGTCCCAAACTGTTCTTTCCAAATTATATTTGTTTCAATGGACAGCAACACACCATTATTTATATGTTTGGATTTTCTCCACTGTACTGCTTTATTGTAAGAAATATATAGTTTCATTTTCAATAACATTTGGAAATTTGTTTGGAATATTAATTGGTCAATTTTTTGGAGATTGCATTAAGTATAAGAACATATTAAAAATAACAGCAGAAATGTCCTTGGAACAAAAATATACACTTTACCATCATCCAGGCGTAGAGTATTGGATTGTAACTATTATTATTTTTACAGTAGTTGGCATATTAGTGAACAAGCGCAGATATGTCAGGGATGAATCTTGAACTGGATCAGTTTTAGCTATTGTTGAATGAAACATTGGAAAAGAGTGAATGCATCGGCGAAATTCATGGAGGTGACGGCTATGAGGAAAATAAAGGAGCTTATATTTTCTGAGAATGGTATGAAAGCAGTTAACACCTTGTTCTTTTTGGCGATGTTTTTTTATAGCAGCGGCCTGCTGTTTGTCGCTTATATTGTCTGGATCTGTTATCTTGTGTTTTGCATTAGAAATACGGAATCCAGGGGAAGCAAGGTGGTTTATTCGGTGTTTGTTGGACTTGCAGTGGTTATGATCGGAGTGAGTCTGTATGGTTTGATACGAGGATGATAGATCATCTGGATTTCCTTTTGAACTTCCAATTTTCAGCGACTTTACTGCTACCGATGCATCTTCTGCACGTTCTTCTTTATTTGTCTCTGTTTCTTCATGTGCAGAATCTGCAGGGGCAATCGTAGTTATTTCCGGTATCATCTTCTGAGCAGTCAGGCAGCCGGTCATAAACAAGCAGACAATCCCGAGCATTATAAATCGTTTTTTCATGTTATCACCTCCTGAATCACACGCGCTCAAATGACAGATATCTCGTCCCTTGAAAAGTGAGTTTTCCGATATCTCCTTCCGCCAGCATTCCATATTCTCTTCCTGAAACCTGTAGTTCCATCCGGTCACCGCTCTCTACCTGAAACGTGACATAGTAGCTGGTACTTGAAGTCGAATGAAAGCCATGAGCTCCAGACAGGTCACCCGCATTTGCATGGCTATGATATGTGATATTTTCACGCTTTGCGACGATGGTTGCACTCACCGACAGACGCGGTGACTGATTGTTTTTGCGCCATGTTCTGATTCCGGTCACAAACTGAAAGATGATCATACCGAAAACGATCACGAAGATAATTGGAAACATATATTCAAACAGCATAAACATATCACTCACCCCTTCTTAATCTTGCGTCTAACGATTCCCCTGAGCACAGCATATACAACAATCACGAAAAGCGAGGCAGCGCTATACAGTAATGCTTCTGTATACCAAGGCGCAGAATTCTGTTCGTATAGTTTCGGAAAGCGCTTGTACTCATAGAAATCCATACTCGTTTTAATCACAGTCACATAAAAACTCGCATAGATCATACATTTTAAGAAATCGTAGAGTTTATTCATATCATCACCTCCGCGATACACTGCTCAATTCTTTTGACTTCAACAAATTGGAATTTATTTTGGCAAATCATCTTCCGCTTTAAAATTCACATTACTGCCATCGATCGAGATTGTGATCGTGTAGTTATAGATTATACCATCTTCTGTTTCCAGCTTAAATGTTACCGCACCACCTCCGAGATACTGAAAATCAGGTTCGTCAGACATTCTTGCATATGTGCCATACTGTTGAAAGTATCCGTCTGCATCAAAGAACGCAACATTGCTTGATTGCTCCTTATCGTTCCGGAAGAGTACTGCACCAACACGGTCACTGGCATGATCTGGAATTAAAACACAGTCTATGTATTCCCAATCTGTTTCTTGCACAAGAGAGAACATAGACACAATATCTTGTTCAGACCAGATTTTTCCTCCATTCAGATTACTGATATCTGTATTCTGAACCGGATTGCTGGCAGAATCTGATGTTTCTGGCATGGCGTCTTTGCTGCTACAGGCGGACATTCCTAATACACAAACCGTCATGAAAATAAAAAGCAATGCTCTCTTCATATGAATACCTCCTCAAATTCCGATTTTTCGTTCTCTGCGACTTCCCAATAAACGGGAAGTTGTTACTCTGATTTCCGCCAGAACAATCCTTCTGAAGCTGCAATTTTCTCGAACAACATACACATTTCTTCATCTGGATTATAAATGTTTATATTTAAGCAATCCCATCCAAACTGGAGAAGCACATCTTTACTTGTAAATAATATATTTACATCACCAGAATGGCTTTCCAGTATAGTATCAATGATTTTTGTTACTTGTTCGGGGGTTGGCTGTTCAATCCATTTGCCCCATTGAACAGATATAGGATAATAACACATCGCTTTCAAAATAACGCCAACAAATCTATCTCTTAACCCACAGCAATCATAGTGGTTGAGTAGATAAGTTTCTACTTCAAAAAACTGTCCACCACAATTCATGGGTACTTGTTTAGGGAGAAAATCCATTATATAGCACGGGGTTTCCAAGAGTTTGTCAATTATGTCCACTTAATCACGCTCCTTTAACAAATTCCGATTAGTTACTCACATAATATCATGTTTTTTCTTCAATTACATCTACATAATTTTAATAAACTGCCATTCGGTTTGCTTCTGTAACCAGCGTCCGGTTAATCTTCTCCTGCATTGTTTCCCTTGCATCTTCGTTGAAATGATAACGGATGACAGAGACTGTCCAACTCATCGATACGCTCTTTTGGAATACAAGGCTGTTCGGATATATCCTCAATGTATTAGATATCATCCGCAAAATGGGATTCCAGTATTACTTCCCGCATCGTACATCCCATCCCGGCGCATTGCATTTGACGATTAAACTGCCGGACGAACAATCCTGCCCTCCGCCCTTAGCATTCTTCTGCAAGCTTAGAGGAACCCTCCCGGAATTCCTCAAGGCCCGGGACCGGAGGGGTACCGGCGCGCCCCCCGCCACAATGAATCAACCCACAGAACCTGCCCTCACATATTCTTCCATATACATAGCTACAAAAAAGCCTGCCCCACCAGCATTCTATTTGCCAGTGGAGCAGGCCCTTTAAAATACGTTCTAAATTACATTCTAAGTCAACATCTAAGCTGAAATCTACAGGCCAAGAGTCATCATTCCAACTCAAACGCCCCAGTATACAACTGATAATACACACCCTTCTGCGCGATCAACGCCTCATGATCTCCACGCTCAATAATATGCCCGTGATCTAAAACCATGATCGCCTTACTGTTGCGTACCGTAGAAAGTCGGTGGGCGATGACAAAGACGGTACGTCCCATCATCAGGTTATCCATGCCCTCCTGAACCAGCGCCTCCGTTCTCGTATCGATCGAACTCGTCGCCTCGTCAAGGATCATCACAGGAGGATCAGCGACAGCTGCTCTCGCGATGGAAATGAGCTGTCTCTGCCCCTGCGAAAGGCTGGCGCCGTTGCCGGTCAGCATCGTATTATAACCTTCCGGAAGTCTCTGGATAAAATCATCCGCATTCGCAAGCCTTGCAGCCGCCATACATTCTTCATCGGTGGCATCCAGCCGTCCATAACGGATATTCTCCATAACCGTACCCGTAAAGAGATTCACATCCTGAAGAACAACGCCGAGAGACCGCCTGAGATCCGGTTTCCGGATCTTTGTGATATTGATCCCATCGTACCGGATCTTGCCGTCCGGAATATCATAAAACCGGTTGATCAGGTTCGTGATGGTCGTCTTACCGGCACCTGTGGCGCCGACGAAGGCGATCTTCTGACCGGGCTTCGCGTAGAGTGTGATGTCATGAAGCACAAGCTTCTCCGGCGTGTATCCGAAATCAACGTCCTCTAAGCGGATATCGCCCTTTAATGGTGTATAAGTAACTGTGCCGTCCGCCTTGTGTGGGTGCTTCCAGGCCCAGATTCCGCTCTTGTCGTTTGTCTCTTTTAAGACGCCGTCAGCGCCCCATTCCGCGCGTACAAGAGTCACATAACCCTCATCTTCCTCCGGCTTCTCATCGATCAGTGCGAACACACGGGAAGCGCCCGCAAGACCCATGGCAATCATGGCAACCTGCATGGAGGCCTGACCGATGGTCTGGGAGAGCTGTCTTGCCATACCGAGGAAGGAGACGATCACACCGATGGTGACAACACCGGAACCGCTGAGACTTAAGTTCGGGGCTTTGAGATATACGAGGAGTCCGCCGACAATGGCGAGGACCACATACATCAGGTTGCCCACGTTATTTAAGATCGGCATCAGGGAGTTGCCATAACGGTTTGCCTGCTCACCGTCGGAGAAAAGCTGCTCGTTCAACTTGTCAAAATCCTTCTTACACTCGTCCTCATGGCAGAAGACCTTGACGACCTTCTGTCCCTGGATCATCTCCTCGATGAAACCTTCCTCCTTCGCGAGGGATCGCTGCTGTGCCATCATGTAGCGGGAGCTTGCACCGCCGAATTTCTTCGTGACGGTCAGCATGAGAGCGGAGAAGAGGCACACAACGAGAGTCATCCAGACGCTGTAATAGATCATCATGAGGAACATGACGGTGATCGTGAGAGAAGACTGGAAGACCATCGGAAGCGACTGGCCAATCAGCTGGCGGATCGCGTCCGTATCGTTTGTGTAGGTACTCATGATATCGCCGTGGGCGTGGGTATCAAAATATTTGATCGGCAGGGACTGCATCTTATCGAACATGTCCACACGCAGGTGCTTTAATGTCCCCTGTGTCACGGTCGCCATGAGGTGGGTGTAGGTGAAGGCTGCCGCGACACCAAACACATACAGGGTGACCATCGAGAGGATCGTCTGCATGAACGGCTGCCGGATGCTCTCAAATCCGTTCTCCAGTCCCGGAAGAATGCAGGTATCGATGAGCCGCTGTAAAAATACGGTCTGGACCACGGAGGCAGCTGCGGCGATGAGGATGCAGATGATCACGGTGGTCATGTACACCCGGTAGTTCTTGTAAATGTAGCGGAGCAGGCGGCCGAAGGTGCCATTTTTCTTATTCTGTTTTTCCATGATCATGCCTCCTTGCTCTTTGTCTGGGAATCATTGACTTCTCTGTAAATACCGTTTAAGGCGAGAAGTTCTTCGTGGGTTCCGGATTCCACGATCCGCCCGCCATCCATGACGAGGATGCGGTCTGCGTCCTGAACAGAGGAGACACGCTGGGCGATGATGATCTTTGTGGTGTCCGGAAGCTCATGTTTAAATGCCTGACGGATCAGGGCATCTGTTTTAGTATCCACAGCGGAAGTGGAATCGTCCAGGATCAGGATCTTCGGTTTCTTTAAGATCGCTCTCGCGATACAGAGACGCTGCTTCTGGCCGCCGGAGACGTTCGTTCCGCCCTGTTCGATATAGGTGTCATATCCATCCGGGAATTGTGTGACGAACTCGTCCGCCTGCGCTAATCTGCACGCGTGGATCAGCTCCTCGTCTGTGGCATTCTTATTGCCCCAGCGGAGGTTTTCCTTGATCGTTCCGGAGAAGAGGACGTTCTTCTGGAGAACGACAGCCACAGCGTCACGGAGGGCCTGAAGATCGTACTCCCGCACATCGCGTCCGCCGACCTTCACCGCGCCCACCGTCACATCGTAGAGACGTGGGATCAGCTGAATCAGGGATGTCTTTGCGGAGCCGGTACCGCCGATGATACCGATGGTGGAACCGGACGGAATCTTAAGATCAATGTCAGTCAGGGCAAATTTTTTGTTCTTTCCGGAATAGCGGAAGGAAACATGGTCGAACTCGACGCTGCCGTCCTTTACGTCCGTTGCTCCGTTTTCTGGGGATCGTAAAACGCTCTCATGATTCAGGACTTCGGCAATACGGTCGCCGGATTCCTGGGCCATGCTGCACATAACGAATACCATGGACAGCATCATCATGGACGTGAGGATCTGGACGCCGTAGCTGATCAGGGAAGAAAGTTCCCCGGTGGAAAGCTCGCTGCCTCCGGTGCCGATGATGAGCTTCGCGCCGAAAAAGCTTACTAAAAGCATTGAAACATAGATGCAGAAGGTCATCACCGGGTTGTTTAAGGCGAGGATCTTTTCTGCCATCGTGAAGTCTTTTCGCACCTCCTCGGCAGCGTTTTCAAATTTCTCCTTCTCGTAACCTTCGCGGACGAAGGATTTTACGACACGGATGCCGCCGACGTTCTCCTGGACGGAGTTATTTAAGGCATCGTATTTCTTGAAGATCCGCTTAAAGATCGGGTGGACATAGAAGAAGATGCCAAACAGTGCCGCTGCAAGAACCGGGAGAAGTGCCAGAAAGATGAAGGACATCCGGACATTGATGCTCATGCTCATGATGACGGAAAAGACTGTCATAAGCGGGGCACGGACTGCCATGCGGATCAGCATCTGGTAGGCGTTCTGAACGTTCGAGACATCTGTCGTCATCCTCGTCACGAGAGAGGAGGAGGAGAACTTGTCGATGTCTGCGAAGGCGAAGTCCTGTGTCTTAAAGTAGAGATCTCTTCTTAAGTTCTTCGCGAGTCCACACCCGGCTGTGGCAGCCGCTCTCGCCGAGAGAACGCCGAAGAGCAGGGAAAGGGTCGCAAGGACCAGTAAGAGGGTGCCGTATTTTAAGATCGGTGCCATGGAAGTTCCGGTCATGTCATCGATAAGCTTAGACATGATGAGAGGAATCGTACATTCCAGAATGACTTCCATGGTGACAAACAGCGGTGTCTCGATGGACACGCGTTTGTACTGGCGCACGCTTTTTAAAAGTGTTTTAACCATGAATGATTTACCTCGTTTCCATATAAAATTTGCGATCCCGCAAAAGTTCCCGATGCGGAGAACATGCAGGTTCTGCAGGTGGGATCCGTCCGGATATTCAGGACATATTTCGGATCATCTGGTTGACGACCCTGAAAAACACGGCGAGATCCTGAGAAGATATTCCGGAGGTCAGACGATCTTCGGTTTCTTCCAGACTCTGGTGGATCAGTTCCTGATACTGCATGGCTTTTTCAGTAGCGACAATGCGTTTTAGGCGGGCATCATAAGGAACTGCCTCCCGGTAGATCAGTCCGTTTTTTTCCATATCCTTTAAGAGCTTTGTGGCGGTCGGTGGTCTGAGACTGTACTCCTCTTCGATATCTTTCTGGAAGACATCACATTCCTGCCCGCGCGCCAGAATAAAATGAAGCGTTTTTCCCTGTGCGCCGCTTAATGTACCATGAAAAGAAAAGGTACTGAAGTGCCTGCGGATCAGGTTGGAGAGCATTCCCACACTGCGTCCAACGGTTTCTTTCATAGATCAAGTTCCCCCTTATAAATAAAAAGCTGTGATTTGGTCGTCTGCCATATACTTAGCAAACTAATTTATTAGCTTACTAAGCATAATAAGACTTTTGTGGGGGAATGTCAATGAAAAAATTGTGAAGAAACTGTGATCAATGATGAAAAAGCTGTGGTTTGCGATAGAAAGTGGGGACAGCTTTAGAATCCCATGGATGTCATGGTGGGGGGAGGATGAATATGAATAATGAAATGATAGAATTGGGCTAAAGTTTTGTGCAAGTATACAAAATTGGTGTTTTGTGGAAAAAAGTACTTACGAAGTGATATAAAAATATTGTATACTGCGTTCACATAGAGATTGAGAACGCAGTGAGATGTACACGAAAAGAGCAGTGGAGTCGCAACGAGTTTTGTTGGCTTCGCTGTTTTTTTCTGTCATATGTCCGGAAGGAATGGTCAGAGACGGTTCTTATGTCCACGGCGTTTTCACAGGAATTTACAGGTTGAAAAAGGAGAAAATGTATGCCAAGAAATAAGAGAGAAAGTCTGATCTACACAGTATTAATGTGTTTTACCATGGTGCTCTGGATGAGCATCTACAATGTAACACTTCATATGGGAGCGTTAAACCTCACAACGATCCGCGAGGCCTGGATCGGATTCCCGATCGCCTATGTGTTTGCAATGTGCATGGACTGGTTCGTGGTCTCCGGACCGGCGAAGGGATTCGCGTTCCGTTTTCTTGTAAAGCCGGAGAGCCCGGTACTCCACAAGGTGATCGCGGTTTCCTGCTCCATGGTGGTTCCGATGGTTATCATCATGTCCCTCTACGGTGCCCTTGAGGGCTGCGTAAAGAGCGGAAACTTCGGCCCTCTGCTGATCATCTGGCTCACGAATATCCCAAAGAATTTTGTGATGGCACTGCCGTTCCAGCTCATCATCGCAGGACCGCTCGTCCGCAAGGTGTTCCGTGGCGCATTTCCGGAAGGGACTGTGTTAGCGTAAAGAATTCAGAAAAGAAAGCTGCGGTACAAATTGCAGCGTAGATAAGAAAAAGCCGTCTGGTCTTTCTCTGTGATAGGATTATGAACCTATGGGAGAGAAAGCTCAGGCGGTTTTTTCATATAGAAAATTCGAGTGCAATTGAGAACAGCGTATTCAATATTTTTATGAAAGTTAAGAATATTTAGAAGGGAAATTATCAGAATCATATAAAAGAGATTGGGAAGGAGATAAAATAAAAACCGGTAATCGCAATACGAAAACCGGATGCTCTTTCTAAACATGTTAGATGAGTTACTTTTATTATATGTTAAAAAAAGGAAAATTCAACATAAAAAATTCGATTTAGCCTAATTTGTAAAATGATAATCTGAATAAGAAAGTATAATTGTACTATGTACAGTTATGTGATATGATAAAAAGAATAAACGGAAACGCTAAGGAAGAAGAGATATAAAAAAATATGTACTGTATAGCAAGGTGAGAGCGAGGTGTTACGATGACTATAGAAGAAATTCTTGCAGGAGAATCGAAAAATGTAGAGTACAAAGAGAACTTGCCTGAGAAAAGCATTAAATATATGAAATCGGTGGTTGCTTTTGCAAATGGAACTGGAGGAAAAATTATTTTTGGAATTGCTGATAAAACCAGAGAGGTGGTCGGCTTTGACAATGAGGATGTGTTCAAAAAAATGGATGCCATTGCCAATGCCGTATCAGATAGCTGTGAACCGGCAATTATCCCAGATATTACCTTACAGACAGTTGATGGTAAGACCGTTATTGTAGTAGAAATTTCTGAAGGCAGGCAGCGCCCATATTATATTAAAGCTCTTGGCAGAGATGGTGGTGTATATGTCCGAGTTGCTGGAACTACTCGCCTTGCTGATGAGTACATGATAAAGGAATTACTATTTGAGGGCAGCAACCGCTACTATGATCAGACTTTGTGCCCCAGGCTGAATATCACAGACGAAGATATCGAAGCTCTTTGCAAAGCAATGAAGGAGCAGGCAGTTAAGAATGCCCATAATGAGGAACAGAAAGTATCTATCAAGGATGTTGGCAGACAGCAGCTGCGTTCCTGGGGAGTTCTGATCGAGCGCGATGGAAAAGATTATCCGTCTAATGCTTTTGCTATTTTGACCGGCAACGGTGGACTTCATGTTACAACGCAGTGTGGCGTATTTAAAGGTACAACGAAAGCGGTATTTGTTGACCGCAGAGAATATACCGGACCGCTTTGGGAGCAGATAGATGAAGCATTTCAGTTTGTCCTGAGAAATATTCATCTGGGTGCTACCATTGTAGGAATCTATCGGCAGGATATTTATGAGATTCCGCCGGATGCCATTCGTGAGTTGATTATCAATGCCATGGTGCATCGCAGCTACCTGGATCATGGGACGATACAGGTTGCGGTATATGACAACCGGTTGGAAATTACTTCTCCGGGAAAACTGCCAATGGGACAAACTATGGAGCGTATGAAAGAGGGTTATTCCAAAATCAGAAATGAAGCCATTGCCCATGCGTTTGCTTATATGAATCTGATCGAACATTGGGGAAGCGGTATTCCGAGAATTATCGAGAAAGTAAAAGCTGCCGGACTGCGGGAGCCAGAATTTATTGGCGGCGAAGTTGATTTGCGTATCAATATTTATCGAGGTCAGATTACTTCAAAGAACTCCAATAAAGTGCCGGATAGTACCGACAGAGTGCCGGATACTACCGATAAAGTGCCGGATAGTACCGACAGAATGCCGGATACTGCCAATAAAGTGCCGGATATTGCTGATAGAGTGCCAGATAATGAGCAAGAACAACAAATTTATGAATATATAACAGAAAATGGTTCCATTACCACTTCTGAGACCATGGAGCTTTTACAAGTAAAACAACGTAGAGCAAGAACTGTTTTAATGCATATGCTTGTGAAAGGTTATTTGAAAAGAGAAGGCGCGGCACGAAGTACAAGATATACAAAAAATACGGAAGGGAATAATGCAGCATGGATACAGACAAAGTAATACAAGATATCTGTGCAGCTTAAAATGAATGCAAATGAGTAAGGCATGCCCGTATTCCTGATAATGGTATATATACGAGGTATATGTCTTACAACTGCGGGAAACAGATCACATTTTGCTGCGTTCTGTGAGGAATGACACAAACCGGAAGTGTTTATCCAGTATATTGCCTATTATACCGATGACCTTACCCATCGTGAACGCAGCGAGGATCGTTCCGATTCCAAGCCCTTTGATATGACCGAGGAAACAGAAAGTCAGTCCCGCGGTCACGGCGAGGCAGGTCACGTCGAAGGTGATCTTGACTCTGGAGTATGGAACATTCAGAATATCGGCCATTTCTCTCGGAAAGAGGTCTGTTGTGGTCAAGCTTTTTTGTAACACTTGTGGCTAAAAAAATAGTGCTTATCAATTTATGCTGCCGTCCTTGCTTCAT